>JALRCP010000215.1 GCA_023257325.1 Polynucleobacter sp.
ATCAAAAGATTAGAAAAAATTATGCTGCCATCTTCTTTTTCTTTCTCTTCATAATCTCACCATAGACCATCACGCCTAAAGCACAGACTACCCCTGAAATCGTTGCGTAATTTTCAATTCCTGATCCAAATTGTTTGATCAAGCCTGGATCAGAGAAAATCATTCCGCCAGCAATCCACCCCAATAGACCGGCGCCTAAAGTCACGATCCATGGGAAGCGATCAATTAAATAGAGAACGATCTGGCTACCACCCACAATCAATGGAATTGAAACCAATAAACCAAACACAATATAGCCAAATTGATGATGCGCCGCATCGACTTGACCTGCCGCCCCTGCAATTGCAATGACGTTATCCACACTCATAGCAATGTCAGCCACGATGATGGTTTTAACAGCCGCCCATAATTTATCGGAGGCCTCCAACTCGTGCCCATCCTCGTCCTCAGACTGAACCATGAGTTTGTAACCAATCCATAAAAGCAAGATGCCGCCTGTGAATTTAAGGAAAGGAATTTGCAATAAAGTAACAGCGAATGCGACCAACGCCACACGCAAAATAATCGCACCGGCAGTACCCCACATGATGCCTTTACGTCGTTGGTTAGGGTGCAAGTTGCGACATGCCAAAGCAATCACAACGGCATTGTCACCGCCCAACAAAATGTCAATCATGATGATTTGAGCAATAACAGCCCAATCAATGGTGGCTAGGAATTCCATGTCGTCCTCTTTTTTAAGTTTTATGGTTTGTTCTATGAAGCAAAAACGGGAGCCAGGCTCCCGTCTTTGATGCCATTCATGACAATATTACAACAATGCTTTGAGTAATTTGCCCATTTCTGATGGATTACGTGTCACTGTAAAGCCACACTCTTCCATAATGACCAATTTCGCATCAGCCGTATCAGCACCACCTGAAATCAAGGCACCTGCGTGACCCATGCGTTTACCTGCTGGAGCTGTTACGCCAGCAATGAAACCAACCACTGGTTTTTTCATATTTGCTTTACACCAACGAGCGGCTTCAGCTTCATCTGGACCACCGATTTCACCAATCATAATGACTGCATCAGTATCTGGATCGTCATTGAATGCTTTCATCACGTCAATGTGCTTTAGACCATTGATTGGGTCACCACCAATACCAACCGCTGAAGACTGGCCAAGACCGATTTCAGTCAATTGAGCAACCGCCTCATAAGTCAAAGTACCAGAACGACTGACCACGCCAATGCGTCCTTTACGGTGAATATGACCTGGCATGATGCCAATCTTGATTTCGTCTGGCGTAATCAACCCTGGGCAGTTAGGGCCAAGTAACAAAGTTTTCTTGCCACCTTTGGCTTCTTTAGCAGCCATTTTGTTACGAACTTCTAACATGTCACGAACTGGAATGCCTTCAGTGATACAGATTGCTAAATCTAAGTCTGCCTCGACTGCTTCCCAAATTGCGGCTGCGGCACCTGCAGGTGGCACATAGATCACAGAAACTGTGGCACCTGTTTCTGCAGCAGCTTCTTTCACTGATGCATAAATAGGAATATCAAAAATTTTCTCGCCAGCTTTTTTAGGGTTCACGCCAGCAACAAAGCACTCTTTGCCGTTTGCGTATTCTTGACACTTTTCAGTGTGGAACTGACCTGTTTTACCAGTGATACCTTGAGTAATAACTCGTGTGTTTTTATTAATAAGAATAGACATTTAGATTCCTTTCGTGGCCGGGGGCTTATTTAACCGCTGCAACAGCTTTAGTTGCTGCTTCAGCCATCGTGTCTGCACTAATAATTGGCAGGCCAGATTCAGCCAACATTTTCTTACCAAGCTCTTCGTTGGTACCCTTCATACGCACCACCAAAGGCACGCTCAAGTTCACCGCTTTACAAGCCGTGATCACACCATCAGCAATCACATCACACTTCATGATGCCACCGAAGATGTTGACCAAAATCGCTTTAACGTCTTTGTTTTTCAACATGATCTTGAATGCTTCAGTCACTTTTTCGGCTGTCGCACCACCACCTACGTCTAAGAAGTTTGCTGGCTCACCACCAAACAGCTTAATGGTATCCATGGTTGCCATCGCCAAACCTGCACCGTTCACTAAACAACCAATGTTGCCATCTAGAGAGATATAAGCCAAGTCGAATTTAGAAGCCTCTACTTCAGCTGGATCTTCCTCATCTAAATCGCGGTAAGCCACGATTTCTGGATGACGGAACAACGCATTAGAGTCAAAGTTGAACTTAGCATCCAAGGCTTTGATATTGCCGTTGCCTTCAAGAATCAATGGGTTAATTTCAACCAAAGAAGCATCTGTATCCATATACACTTTGTATAGGTTTTGAAGAACTTGTTTGGCTTGTGCCTGTGATGCTTCTGGCACACCAATACCTTGAGCCAACTTGGTTGCATCCGCATCTGTCAAACCAACGAGCGGGTTTACAAATGCTTTGATAATTTTTTCTGGGGTTTTTGCGGCTACTTCTTCAATATCCATACCGCCTTCACTTGAAGCCATCACCACGACTGATTGAGTTGCACGGTCAGTCAAAATACCCACGTAATATTCTTTTTTAATATCAGCACCGTCTTCAACGAGCAAACGACGGACTTTTTGTCCCTCAGGACCGGTTTGGTGAGTCTTTAACTGCATGCCCATGATTTGGCTTGCATAGGTTTTGACTTCATCAAGACTTTTGGCAACCTTAACGCCACCACCCTTACCACGACCACCTGCATGAATTTGCGCTTTAACAACCCACACTGGGCCGCCTAATTTTTTTGCAGCTTCTACTGCTTCATCGACGCTTAAAGCCGAAATACCATTAGGTACTGGTACATTGAATTGACGCAAGATTTCCTTGCCTTGGTACTCGTGGATCTTCATTAAGGCTCCCTATTGAATAGTCTGAAAATACTAATATTTTTAGCTTACTTAACTCTGTCTATTTAGCTTTTTTACTAACTAATCTTTCTATTATCGCTTTTTCGAGAATTAAGACTCTTTTTTTGGCATTTCTATAGGTTTTATAGGTGCCCCAAACCAGGCTGGATGGTACTGTTTAACGGTTTCTCCATCGGTTCTGAGGATTTGGCAACGATTGAGTTGAAATGGCATTTTTCCGGTTCCTTGGTCAGTCACCTTGAAAACTTCCCCTGCAAATGCCTGAATCGCAGCAGTTGGGATTACTGTGCACAGCTCTGTCATGTGTGAACAACCTAAAACACCCCCCAGGCGCTCTTTGACCCCAGCCCTAAATCCATCGGCCAAATTGAGGCCAATGAGCTTTTTGTAATCTGGCTCAATTTTTTGACAGTTTTGGTTATACGGTGCCGCTTTCGTCTGCGCGCTGGCATCCACAATATTGAGCTGTATATCAATCGTGACAGTCAAAACCATGTGATGAATCGGCTCGCCCTTAGCTTTGATGCCCGATGCCAAATGAAAATCTTTTTCTTTTAAATCAATCAGCGTTGCCTCAACATCCCATAAACCGTCATCGCGACGATAAGCCTGTGTTTTTATATCTCTAGTGTGAATGAGGGTTCTGGAAGAGGCTAAAGTCATGCTTCTAGTCTACACCAAGCCAATTATTCTGGCTGATCATCATTAGGGCTGTATCGCCCAGTCACAATTCGGCTGACAATCTCCAATGGAAATCCTTTTGAAACCAAATAACGCATCTGCTTGCTACGCTCTTTGGGATCCTTGGTGACCCCTTCTGTGAATTTTCTTTGCCATAAATCCCAGGCGCGATTGGCATCAGAATGTTTGAGGTTTTCTCTTAATTCCGACAAAGAGGGGCCGTTGATGCCTTGCTGTTTTAATTCTTCGACGATTTTTAAACTGCCATAACGTTCAGACTTTCGTCGCACCAATCCTTCGGCATATCGCTGATCTGAAAGCCAAGATTGATGGACCAATTTTTCAATCAACTCGTCTAATTCATTTTCCGATTCTGCATATGGCAAGAGCTTCTTGCGAAGCTCTTGGCGACTGTGCTCTCTTCTGGACAAATATCGAAGAGCTCGCCCCATCAAACTAGGGGCTTGCTGTTTAGGCATCCGCTTCTTCTTTAGGAGAAATGACTGAACCCATATTAACGCCGAGTTTTTCACGAATCTTCGCTTCAATCTCTTTAGCGATTTCAGGATTTTCTTTTAAGAATTCGCGCGCATTGTCCTTGCCCTGACCTACACGCTCGCCGTTATAGCTATACCAAGCACCTGATTTTTCAACGATGTCGCACTCAACGCCCAAGTCAATCACTTCACCCTGTCTTGAGATACCCTCGCCGTACATGATGTCAAAGATAGCCTCCCTAAACGGAGGTGAAACTTTATTTTTTACCACTTTGACTCGAGTTTCATTTCCGACAATTTCATCGCCCTTTTTAATGCTGCCAATACGGCGAATATCTAAGCGCATCGATGCATAAAATTTCAGAGCGTTACCACCCGTGGTTGTCTCTGGAGAGCCAAACATCACACCAATCTTCATACGAATTTGGTTAATGAAAATCACCATTGAATTCGTGCGCTTGATGGTGCCTGTTAATTTACGCAAGGCTTGGCTCATTAATCGTGCTTGTAAACCTGGCAATGAATCACCCATATCACCTTCGATTTCAGCACGAGGAACCAATGCAGCCACTGAGTCAATCACAATCAAATCAATTGATCCGGAGCGCACCAAAGCATCCGCGATTTCTAGAGCTTGTTCACCGGTATCTGGTTGAGAAATGAGTAAATTATTGACATCCACACCTAATTTCGCGGCATATTGCACATCCAGAGCGTGTTCAGCATCAATAAATGCACAGGTACCACCCAGTTTTTGCATTTCTGCAACGGCGTGCAAGGTCAATGTTGTTTTACCGGATGACTCTGGTCCATAAATCTCAATCACACGACCACGAGCCAAGCCGCCCACCCCTAGGGCAATATCAAGACCCAAAGAGCCCGTTGATACCACTTGGATATCTTGGCCAATATCACTGTCTCCAAGACGCATGATGGAGCCCTTACCAAACTGCTTTTCAATCTGTGCCAAGGCTGCATTCAGAGCTTTTTGCTTATCTGAGCTCATTCCATCAATGTCCGCAGGGCCAGATCCAGATTTCTTTTTATGGTCTTCCATAGTCGTCCTTATTTAAAATTAGGTGTATTTTTGTCATATTCTTTGTTTTACAGTAATTACTGTATATAAAAACAGTACTCTGTGCAAGCCATTTTTTTATTAATGGCTAGAATATGCATTAGAAACCAAATTTTTGCTGCTTAAACTCAGCAATTGCTTATAAAAACGTAAGAATTTTGCTGATAGGGTTGTATGAGAATACTGATTGCTGAAGATGACAGTGTTTTGGCTGATGGATTAACTAGATCCCTCAGGCAGTCTGGCTATGCAGTGGACCATGTCAAAGATGGTCAATCTGCTGATTTGGCCCTTTCTGCCCAAGCATTTGACTTGTTAATTTTGGACCTAGGTTTGCCAAAAATGACAGGGCTTGAAGTTCTAAAACGCTTGCGAGCCAGAAATTCCATGTTACCTGTGCTGATTTTGACTGCTGCAGACTCGACCGAAGAAAGAGTCAAGGGCTTAGATCACGGTGCTGACGATTACATGGCAAAACCCTTTGCACTCTCTGAATTAGAAGCCCGCGTGAGAGCCTTGACAAGGCGTGGCACAGGCGGTGGGCCCACTGTAGTGAAGCATGGTCCTTTGCAGTTTGATCAAGTCGGTCGCGTGGCTTACATTGATGAAAAAATGCTTGAGCTATCTGCTCGTGAATTGGGCTTATTAGAAGTGTTACTCAAACGAGTGGGACGGTTGGTTTCAAAAGATCAGTTGGTAGATCATTTGTGTGAATGGGGCGAAGAAGTGAGCAACAACGCGATTGAAGTGTATGTCCATCGTCTTCGTAAAAAAATAGAGGTTGGCGGCATACGCATTGCCACCATCAGAGGCTTGGGTTACTGCTTAGAAAAGTTTCAAGCTCCCAGCAATCCTGCCCCCGCATCTGAAGTCTAAATTTTCAAATGGCTGATGTTCGTCCTGCACTAGATGCCGAACTTCAACAGCTTCTGCCACCAGAGTCTTATGACTTAAGACCCACTAGCAAAGGTCCAAGATCACTGTTTGGTGAAATTCTGGACTGGATGCTGGCCCCCTTGCTACTTTTGTGGCCCATGAGTATTGCGGTGACTTATCTGGTTGCTCAATCTATTGCCAATGCCCCCTTTGATCGCAGTCTTGAAAATAGTGTGCAAGCCATTGCGCAACAAATTAAAACAGTGGATGGCGCAATTTCTTTAACGCTTCCGATGTCTGCCAGACAAATTCTGCGAGCGGATGAGAACGACACCATTTATTTTCAGGTGGTGGGCCAACGCGGCGAGCTAATTGCTGGAGATAAAGACTTACCGCTTCCAATTGATGGTGACCCATTACACGCAGGGGTTGTGACCTATCGAGATAGCCGAATTGCTGGTAATGAAGTGCGCATTGCCGCAACGTTAATCATGCACACCAGTACCAATGGGTCACATCCGATTTTGGTTCAGGTGGCAGAGACGTTGGAAAAAAGATCACAACTAGCTAATGAAATTATCAAAGGCGTGATATTGCCTCAATTTATTATTTTGCCAATTGTGGTGGTGTTGGTTTGGTTTGGTCTGAGTCGTGGCTTAGCCCCTTTAAATGCACTACAAAACCGTATCAGAAATCGAAAGAGCGATGACATCAGCCCCATTGAAGAACGCGCAGCCCCTCAAGAAATCATGCCATTGATTTCAAGCTTTAATGATGTGCTGTATCAATTGGAAGATTCGGTGCAATCTCAAAAACGTTTTATTGCTGATGCAGCCCATCAACTTAAAACCCCGTTGGCAGGTTTGCGCATGCAAGCTGAATTAGCGCAACGTGAAAGCAGTCCCGAGGAATTACAGCGATCCTTAGAACAAATTGCTGATAGTTCTACACGTGCCACACGTTTGGTGCAGCAGCTTCTATCACTGGCCAGGATGGAAAACACCAACAAACTCAGTGAAAAGATTTTGATTGATTTATCCCAAGCCGCTGTTGATGCAACTAAGAATTGGCTACCAGCCGCATGGGAAAAAAACATCGACTTGGGTTGCCAGACGCATGATCGCTCAAACAAAATTTATGGCAACCCTGTCATGCTCAAAGAGCTGTTTCATAATTTATTAGATAACGCAATTAAATATACGCCCCCCAATGGCGTTGTGACAGTAGACGTGAGACATGCCAATCAGCCAGGCCTCATGATCATTGAAGTCAAAGACACAGGACCTGGCATACCCCCTGAGGAAAGACAGCGAGTTTTAGAACGTTTTTATCGAGTACTTGGTAGTGACGTTGAGGGTTCCGGTCTTGGTTTAGCCATTGTGAAAGAGATTGCTACTCAGCATGGTGGCAAATTGGAAATTCTTGAAAATGTGTATCAAGAAAACCCTCTTAAATACGGCACCTGCATGAGAATTTATCTCCCCACAGGTACACCATGAAAACTTGGCAAAAAAATAAGCGTCTCATTCTGATTCTTTTGAGTATTTGGTTTTTGACGACCCTAATTGTTGGCTTGGCTCCTGAATTTTTAAGGTTCAGTTTCTTTGGCTGGAACTTTACTTACTGGTGGGGGGCGCAAGGCGCAGTCCTGATTTACCTCGGTCTAACTTGGTATTACGCCTACAAAATGCACCAATACGATAAGAAGAAAAAATTAGATCAATAAAATTCATTAACCCTAAAAATCAAACGGTCTATCAATCGTTCAGTTTTTTCGTTGCACAATTGAAAAAACTCTGGAACATCCTATGCAAAATTACTGGTTAAAAAGCAACTACCAAAAGTTGTCAATCAATACTGACAATCAACTCATCATTACCGATGACTTTCTTAGGTCCTATTTGAATAGACCTGAACTCGCTTTAATTCCAGAATCATGTGAACAAGAAAAAAAGATTCATCAAAATCTAATCAACAACCCGCGTGCCCACATTGAAGAGTCTGCAATTAAACAGATGCAAGATGCTGACATTCAGATCAATTATCAAATTTGGTTGAGGTTTCGGGACAAATTGCTTGAGTCCAAATCAATTGAGAGTTTTTATCTAAGCTTATTTCAAGGTGACGGAGTTGATGTTCCTCCTTTATTTGTTGACCAATTAACCCAAATTCTTTGTCGACACCTTTTAGGCGATCACCCAAATGTTTTTGATACTCGAAGTGCAGAATTATTTTTTAGAGCTCAAAAAATCACAATTAGTGAAGAAGGTCATATCATGGCTGCCGACCAAGAAACGGTTGACAAATATGCCCAGACCGGGGGCTTTGGTAGCATTGGTGAATTGCTTAAACAAAATGCTGCACCTTTAAGAACCATCGACTTAGACGTTTTAACTGAAGAAAATGCCAGTGAGTATTGGGATAGAAACGAACTTTTTGATTTTGTTCTTCAACTTAATTTTGATCAAGAAGGTGCAAAGGCAATCGCTCGTTTAATTGAAAAGTGGATTTTTCATTTTCATGGCATCAAGATCAAGGTAACCCCACAAGGACAAATCACTGATTCAAGGTGGTCCTGGCATATTGGCCTTGATGCAACCGCATCCGAAATCTTAAATGCCTTATATCGTGGCGAGATAGTTGATAACAGTAAATTGGCCCAAGTTTTATGTTTATTCAAATTAGAGTTCATTGATAAGGGAAGAATGCGCCCGGAAATTGCCGGCAAACCTATTTACTTAGCCATGGCTCACGATTCTGATAAATGCTTGAAATTCAAACCACAAAATTTGCTAGTTAACCTACCATTGGCTGAAACCTCTTAAACCAAGATTCATGAAATCATTGGCTTTTATCAAAAAAGGCTCAAAATAAGCTATACTCACGGTCTTTGGCGAATTAGCTCAGCCGGTTAGAGCGACGGAATCATAATCCGCAGGTCCGGGGTTCGAATCCCTGATTCGCCACCAAATTTCCCCTTTCGCAGCAGATGGTCACTGAATGCGAAACACTCCAAAATCATCTAAATGCAGTTTTCAATCTAAGGGATACACCCTAGATTGATATGGTTTTAGTTCATATTGAGCACAGTTCAGTGTCTTACAATGTGGCTAATGCTTCTAATGACTTAAAAGGTTTTTCATGAACCCCACCACTTTACAAATTATCGCCACGACTTTATTTGCAATTGCGGTATTGCACACCTTTTCTTCATCTTTCTTTGAACATTTGGCTCATAAACAACCCAATCATTCTGGTTTATGGCATTTGCTTGGCGAGGTAGAAACTGTTTTTGGTTTTTGGGCGATGGTGTTGGTTGTTTTCATGGCTTTTGCATCTGGCGGATACAAACCATCTGTGGAATACCTTGAGAGTAGAAACTACACCGAACCATTATTTGTTTTCGCCATCATGGTAGTTGCTGCCAGCCGTCCTGTACTATTTTTTGCTTCTGAGTTGGTGCGCCTAATCTCAGGCTTATTGTCTAAGATATTTAGAATCAATCACATCACGACGAATTATTTTGTGACCTTGAGCTTAGTTCCATTGTTAGGGTCTTTCATCACTGAGCCTGCAGCCATGACTTTGGCAGCGCTACTTCTAAAGAAAAAAGTTTTTAGCCAAACCTCCAATGCCAAATTGATGTACTTAACAATTGGCGTTCTATTCGTCAATATTTCGATTGGCGGTGCTTTAACAAGCTTTGCAGCCCCTCCAATTTTGATGGTTGCCAGCGCCTGGGGCTGGGACACAGCCTACGTCTTCCAAACTTTTGGCATCAAAGCTGGTTTGGCTGTTGTCGTGAATGCAACACTCGTGACCTTACTAGTAAGAACTGACTTACCTAAAGTGAACGCCAATGACCACAAAGATGAAATCCCCTTATTTGTGGTGGCCGTTCATTTGCTGTTCTTAGCTGGCATTGTGATTTTTGCTCACCACCCGGTTGTATTCATGGGCTTGTTGTTATTCTTCATGGGTTACACACATGCTTACGCTAAGTTTCAAAATCCCCTGTTGTTAAAAGAGGCCTTATTAGTTGCTTTCTTCTTGGCAGGTTTGGTCGTGCTTGGCGGTATGCAGCAATGGTGGTTGCAACCTATTTTAGAAAACATGAGCAGTACTTTGGTTTATTACGGCGCCACTGCTTTGACAGCAATCACAGATAATGCTGCTCTTACCTATTTGGGATCTTTAGTTGAAGGTACCAGTGATCAGTTTAAATATGCTTTAGTGGCGGGCGCCATCACTGGTGGTGGCTTGACGGTGATTGCCAATGCTCCTAATCCGGCTGGCATGTCTATTTTGCGCGAACATTTTCCTGACGGTAGCGTTTCAGCCTTATGGCTTTTCCTAGCCGCTTTACCACCGACGATTGTTGCCATCATTGCATTCCAATTCATTTAATTGCGCAATCAAAAAATGAAAAAAGTTTTCGTCAAAACCTTCGGATGTCAGATGAATGAATATGATTCTGACAAGATGGTAGACGTGCTTCATCATCACGATGGTATGGTGAAAACAGATACCCCAGAAGATGCTGATGTCATACTCCTGAACACTTGTTCAATTAGGGAAAAGGCTCAAGAAAAAGTTTTTTCTGATTTAGGCCGTTTAAGAGAACTCAAACTCAAACGACCAGAAATATTGATTGGTGTTGGTGGTTGCGTGGCCAGCCAAGAAGGTAAGCACATTGTGAATCGGGCCCCTTATGTCGATATTGTGTTTGGCCCACAAACACTGCACCGCTTACCTGATTTGATTCAGGCACGTCAAACCAGCGGTCTGCCACAAGTTGATATCAGCTTCCCAGAAATTGAAAAGTTTGATCACCTACCGCCAGCAAAGGTAGAAGGTGGGGCTGCCTATGTTTCGATCATGGAAGGTTGCTCAAAGTACTGTAGCTATTGCGTAGTTCCCTATACACGAGGTGAGGAAGTTTCAAGGCCATTTGAAGATGTACTCACTGAAGTTGCTAGCCTGGCACAACAAGGGGTTCAAGAGATTCATCTATTAGGTCAAAACGTGAACGCTTACCGAGGCACTATGGCTGACTCTGAAGAGATTGCAGACTTTGCCATGTTGCTTGAATATGTTTCAGATATTCCAGGAGTAGAACGCATTCGTTTTACAACTAGCCACCCCAAGGAATTTACTCAGCGATTAATTGACGCCTACGCCAAGCTACCTAAATTGGTCAATCATTTACATTTACCTATTCAGCATGGCTCAGACAGGGTTTTGGCCAATATGAAGCGTGGCTACACCGTCCTTGAGTACAAGAGTGTGATTAAAAAAATTAAAGCCATTCGGCCCAACATTTCTATTTCAAGTGACTTCATCGTAGGCTTTCCAGGTGAAACTGAGGAAGACTTTGAACAATTAATGAAATTAGTCAAAGAACTCAAATTTGACAATAGCTTTTGCTTTACCTATAGCGAACGCCCGGGCACACCAGCAGCAAATCTAAAAGATGATCTACCCTTATCCGTCAAAAATGAGCGCTTAAAAAAATTGGTCGCATTGATTGATGAACATGTTTTTGAAATCAATCAAAGCATGGTTGGTAAAACTGAGCGTGTCATGATGGAAAGCATGGCTCGCGATGAAATTCACTTACAAGGCCGAACCGAAAATGGTCGCGTGGTTCTGATTGATGTAGGAACAGAGCAAGCTAAGCGACTCATTGGCCAATTAATGCCTGTTCAACTGACTGAAGCCATGCCTCATTCTCTGCGTGGGAAATTAGTACTTCAAGAATGACACAAACACGCCGTTTAAATCTTGAAATCCAATTCGCCACACAATCATTGGCGGACAAATGGTCTGAATTAATCCCCAAAAGAAAAGTGGCTCGCTGGATTAGGCAAGCGCTCCAAAAAGATGCAAGTATCACTGTGAGATTCGTTGGAAATGCCGAAGGAAAGAGGCTAAATGCCACTTATCGCGGCAAAGATTACGCCACCAATATTTTGACTTTTCCTTACGACATTGATTCAAAAGATTTGTCATTAATGGCTGATTTGGTGATTTGTTTGCCTGTTTTAAAAAAAGAAGCTCTTGCCCAAAAAAAATCTATTGAGCAACATTTGATTCACCTGATCGTGCACGGAACCCTGCATGCTCAGGGCTTTGATCACGAAGATGAAGTTGAGGCTGAGGCCATGGAATCTTTAGAGATTTCTATTTTGAAAAAATTAAAGCAACCAAATCCTTACTGCTGAATTCACATAAATCAGTTATCCTTAACCATTATGACTACAGAACCCGAGTCGAAAAGCCTCTTAGAACGCATCAGTGCATTACTGACGCCCACCCCATCCTCTGCCTCTGAACAAAGAAAAGAACTTCTTGAGACGCTTAAAGAAGCTCAAGCAGATGGCCTAATTGATGCTGATGCTCTATCAATGATTGAGGGGGTTTTTCAGGTCAGCGAACTTTCTGCTAGAGATATTCTGATTCCAAGAGCTCAAATTGATTGGATTGATATCAATGAATCTGTTCAAGATACCATTGCAGAAGTGATTCGCGCTGCCCACTCACGTTTTCCAGTCTATGAGAACAATCGAGACAATGTGATTGGTATTTTGCTCGCTAAGGATTTATTACGGCACTCTCAAGAAGAAGATTTTCAGATCAGAGATTGGCTAAGACCCGCTGTTTTCATACCAGAATCAAAGCGCTTAAGCGTTCTTTTAAGAGACTTCAGAGAGCATCGCAATCACATTGCCATAGTTGTTGATGAATATGGTGGCGTTGCAGGATTAGTCACGATTGAAGACGTCCTAGAGCAGATTGTGGGTGATATTGAGGATGAGCACGACACGGATGATATTGAAGACAACATCATCACCGTGAGTGAATCAAAGTTCAGAATTCGTGGAATCACAGAACTAGAACAAGTCAATGAAGCACTGCAAACTACTTTTGAGGATGAAGACAACGACACCTTAGCAGGCTTTATCCTTAAAAAATTAGGTCGCGTTCCCCATAAAGGCGAAACTATCAAAATTGATAACATTTTGTTTGAAGTTCAAAGAGCCGATGCTCGACAAGTTCATGTGTTGCTAGCCACCCGTTCAACCATTGATTAAAGCCTTTCTTTTTTTCTTGCTGGGAGGTATTTGCTCCTGGTTAATTGAGCTGCCCTATGGTGGCTGGTTTTTGATTGCTGGACTCACTGTTTTTATTCATTTTATTTTTAAAGAAAAAAACTGTTTCAGATATTCATGGTTATTTGGCCTGGGTTACTTTTGCAATGCTCTGTGGTGGATTTTTATCAGCCTGCATGATGTTGGAAAGATTGCAACGCCGATTTCAGCATTAGCAGTTATCGCACTCTCTGCTTATTTGGCTTTATTTCCAGCTAGTGCTTTTAAATTAGCTCATTCATTTCATTCATCCGCTGCAAAAGTTTTAGGATTGGCCAGCGCCTGGGTTGTTTTTGAGTGGTTACGTGGTCAATTATTTACAGGCTTCCCATGGGCTGGGATAGCAGAATCTCAAGTTGAAGGTCCCTTTTTTGGCTGGGGCGGTATATTAGGTGGGCTGGGTTGCGCATGGTTTTGCTTGGGCTTGGCTGCTTACTTAAGCGAATCAAAACACAGTCTGTTTACCAAGTTTGTGGCATCTCTTACGATTATTTCGGGTAGCCATGCAGTTGGCTTAATTTCTTTTACCGAACCCATTGGTCGGCCTATTAGCGTGACCCTCATACAAGGCAATTTTCCACAAGCACTGAAGTTTGATCCTGAATATGTTCTCTCGCAAGTTAGCTTTTATCAAAACACCATTAAAAATAGCTCAAGCCAACTTGTGATTGCTCCTGAAACAGCCTTACCCGTTGAAATTAAAACCCTGAATCCTGAATTGGTGAAAGTTTCAGACCCACCTCCCCGAATCAATCTGTGATTTTAGGTGCCGTTAGCCGCAACTCAAGCGGCCTTCCCACCAATTCTGCTATTGGACTTAATCAAAGCAAATTGATTTATCAATACGATAAAAGTCACTTGGT
>JALRCP010000068.1 GCA_023257325.1 Polynucleobacter sp.
CGTGAAGTGACAAGTCATCATCACCATGCGAGCGACCCAGAAGAAAATAATGTCAAAGCCAGTCACCAATGCAGAGGACGGCAAGAAGTGTGCAAGCTCTGGGGTTTTGTTTGGCCAACCTAAGGATGAAAAGGGAACCAATGCGGAGCTAAACCAAGTATCTAAAACATCCTCATCTCGACGCAAAGGCCCTGTGTAACCATTCGCGGTTGCTTTGGCTTTCGCCTCTGCTTCGGTCCTGGCCACCACGATCTGGCCATCATCTTGGTACCAGGCTGGTATTTGATGGCCCCACCATAGTTGACGTGAGATACACCAATCCTGAATGCCTTCTAACCACTGGTTATAGGTTGTTGTCCAATTTTCTGGCACGAATTTCACATCGCCACATTTGACTGCTTCAAGAGCTGCCTCTGCAATCGATTTTCCAGGGCGATATTGATTGTGCTCTGTCGGTTTAGACATGGCCACAAACCATTGATCGGTGAGCATCGGTTCAATCACTGACTTGGTGCGATCGCCTCTAGGAACCATCAAGGTGTGCGGTTGAACTTTCTCAAGAAGTCCCAAAGCTTCAAGATCTGCCACAATTAATTTGCGGGCCTCAAAGCGATCCATGCCTTGATATTTCTTGGGAGCTTGTTCATTGATTTTGGCGTCTAGAGTCAAAATATTGATCATCTCTAATTGATGACGCAAGCCCACGGCATAGTCATTAAAGTCATGTGCTGGGGTCACCTTCACAACACCAGTACCAAAGTCTTTATCGACATAGTCATCGGCAATGATGGGGATCACTCGATCAGACAACGGCAAATTGACTGTTTGACCAATTAAATGTTGATAGCGCTCATCCTCTGGATGAACCATCACCGCCACGTCACCTAACATCGTTTCTGGACGTGTGGTGGCCACAGTGAGGTGTCCTTGGCCGTTCGTCAATGGATAACGAATGTGCCACATGGATCCCTGTTCTTCTTCGCTTTCTACCTCTAAATCAGAAACAGCAGTTCCAAGAACTGGGTCCCAATTCACCAGACGTTTGCCTCTATAAATCAATCCTTGCTCATAAAGGCTGACAAACACTTCCACAACCGCCTTGGACATTTTTTCGTCCATGGTGAAGTATTCGCGCCCCCAATCAATCGAAGCGCCTAAACGACGAATTTGATTGGTGATGGTTGAGCCGGATTGCTCCTTCCAGGCCCATACTTTTTCTAAGAATTTTTCACGACCGAGATCATGTCTAGAGATCTTTTGTGCATCTAACTGTCTTTCCACCACAATTTGCGTCGCAATACCCGCATGATCAGTACCAGGTACCCATAAAGTATTCTGACCTTGCATGCGAGCATGCCTGGCCAAGCCATCCATGATGGTTTGATTGAATGCGTGCCCCATGTGAAGAGTGCCAGTGACGTTTGGAGGAGGTAGCTGGATACAAAAACTATCCTTTTTATCGTCCAAAGTGGCAGTGGCAATCCCCCTCTTTTCCCATTCAGGACCCCATTGGGCCTCGATGGTGGAGGGTTCGAAAGATTTAGCGAGGTCGGAAAGATTTTTAGACATAAGCCCGAATTATAATTTTTTGTTAGAACTTAAAGGTATATGTGACGAATATTCTTAATAATTTAAATCCAGAGCAGTTAGAAGCAGTGACTTTGCCTCCTCTGAATGAGGCTGGCCAAAGCCAGTCTGCCATGATTTTAGCGGGTGCAGGAAGCGGCAAAACCAAGGTTTTGACCACCCGAATCGCATGGTTGATTCAAACGGGTCAGGCCTCGCCCATTGGTATTTTGGCAGTGACCTTTACCAATAAAGCTGCTAAAGAGATGTTGACCCGACTATCGGCCATGATGCCCATCAATACGCGTGGCATGTGGGTCGGCACCTTCCATGGGCTGTGTAATCGTTTGCTTAGGGCGCACCATAAAGATGCTGGTTTGCCATCTACATTCCAGATTTTGGATACACAAGATCAACTTTCGGCTATTAAGCGCATGCTCAAAGCCTTAAAAATTGATGATGAAAAATATCCGCCCAAGCAATTGCAATACTTTATTGCCAATGCCAAAGAAAAAGGTCTGCGCTCAAAAGACTTAGATCGGGGTGATTCTTTTCAGAACACCATGGTTGAGTTGTATCAAGCCTATGAAGAGCAATGTCAGCGTGAAGGAGTCGTGGACTTTGCTGAACTGTTATTGCGTAGTTATGAACTGCTTAAACACCATCAACCCATTCGAGAACATTATCAAGAGCGTTTTCGTCATATTTTGGTTGATGAGTTTCAAGATACCAATGCTTTGCAATACGCATGGTTAAAGTTAATTTCAGGTTTTGGCGGAGCACACCCCAGTTCAGTTTTTGCGGTGGGGGATGACGATCAGAGTATTTATGCTTTCAGAGGCGCAGATGTTGAAAACATGCGTTTGTTTGAAAGACATTTCAAACCATATTTGGTCAAGCTTGAACAAAACTATCGATCCTTTGGACATATTTTGGATGCTGCCAATCATTTGATTGCAAACAATACGGAGCGTCTAGGAAAAAATCTTCGCACCGATGCAGGTCATGGTGAGCCAGTGCGTGTTTATGAAGCCGCAACTGATGGTACTGAGGCTGCTTGGATTGTTGATGAAATCAAATCATTGATTCATACAGGAAGCATGCGTAGCGACATCGCCATCCTTTATCGCAGCAATGCTCAATCGCGCATCATTGAGCATGGTTTATTTTCTGCAGGGATTCCTTATCGTGTTTATGGTGGTTTGCGATTCTTTGAGCGCGCTGAAATCAAGCACGCTTTGGCCTATCTTCGTTTGCTTGAGAACCCGAATGACGACACATCGTTTGCACGAGTTGTCAATTTTCCTACCCGAGGCATTGGGGCAAAAAGTATTGAGGCCTTGCAAGACAGTGCAAAGTTCAATAACTGCTCGTTCTATGCAGCAGCCCCTTATCTAGAAGGCAAGGCTGGAAGTTCTATTTCAGCATTTGTGCGTTTGATTGAACATATGCGTGATGCAACGCGTCATTACACCTTACCTGAGACTGTTGATTACGTGATTCAAAATAGTGGTTTGATCCAGCATTATTTGGCCGAGCGGGAAGGTCAAGACCGGGTTGAAAACTTACAAGAATTGGTGAATGCTGCGACAGCTTTCATTGCTGAAGAGGGCATTGCACAAGACACAGTAGCAGGAACCTCTTTGGATGAAGTGGTTGTAGAAATGTCGCCTCTTGCAGGATTTTTGGCGCATGCTTCTCTAGAGGCTGGAGACAATCAAGCACAGGCAGGCCAAGATGCCGTGCAATTAATGACCGTGCATGCTGCCAAAGGACTTGAGTTCACCAATGTCTTCATCACGGGCTTAGAAGAAGGATTATTCCCTCATGAGAACAGCATCAATGAAGATGATGGCTTGGAGGAAGAGCGTCGTTTGATGTATGTGGCCATTACTCGAGCCA
>JALRCP010000090.1 GCA_023257325.1 Polynucleobacter sp.
TGTTTGACTACGCTGGAACATGATTAGGGCTTTCTATGAGGATCAACTAGTTTGTAGCTAGCATACGCTAAACTCTGCAGACCTAAATGATACAAAAAAACACGTAAGGAGACCAAAAATGACTCATTTGACAGTATTAGTAACGGGTGCAACCGCTGGCTTTGGACAAGCGATTGCCAAACGTTATTTGGCTGAAGGCCATAGGGTGATTGCGGCGGGTCGTCGCGCTGACCGTCTAGAAACCCTTAAAAAGTCTTTGCCTGCCGATCAACAGGCTCGTTTGCACACAGTTGTATTGGATGTCACCAATAAAGAGGCTGTTTTTGCCTTGCCAGATCAACTCCCTAAAGATTTTGCTGGGGTGAACGTTTTGGTCAATAACGCTGGCTTAGCGCTTGGTTTGGAGCCCGCTCATAAAGTGGCTTTGGATGATTGGGAAAAAATGGTTGATACCAACATCAAGGGTTTGATGTACATGACTCGTGCATTTTTACCCGGTATGGTCGATCGTGGTGCTGGTCATGTATTTAATTTAGGATCGATTGCGGGTCGTTATCCTTATCCAGGCGGTAATGTTTATGGCGGTACCAAAGCATTTGTGCGTCAATTCAGTCTCAATCTCAAGTCTGATTTGTTGGGTACACCCATTCGTGTGACCGATGTTGCGCCAGGCTTGTGTTCGGGTACTGAGTTCTCAAATGTCCGCTTTAAAGGCGATGATGAAAAAGCGGCCAAAGTCTACGATGGCGTTCAAGCTTTGACTGCTACAGACATTGCTGAATCAGTTTATTGGGCTTCAACCTTGCCAGCGCACGTGAACATCAATGTGATTGAAATGATGCCTGCTTGCCAAGCGTCGGGTCCTTTGGCGGTTCACAGAAAGTCATAAGTATTTAAAATGCTTTTAATGAGCCACCCAATCAACGACATTTTTTAACTACGGAAAATAATTCGTATGCACGCCACTCAAGATTTATCGATTTTGTCACTCGTTTTAAATGCCAGCATCTTGGTGCAACTGGTGATGCTTTTATTGTTAGGTCTTTCAGTGGCCTCATGGACCATTATTTTCAGAAAAGGTCTGGCGCTCAAAGCAGTTCGTCAAGACACTGAGCGTTTTGAAAGAGATTTTTGGTCGGGTGGTGATTTAAATACTCTGTTGCAAGGGGCCATGCGCAACAAAGATCAGGCAGCCAGCTTAGAAAGAATTTTTGAGAGTGGCATGCAAGAATTTTTAAAGGGCAAAGAAATTGATGGTGCACGTCGTGCCATGAAAGCTGCTTATCAGCGTGAGATGGATGCTTTGGAAGCGAATCTACCGTTCTTGGCATCTGTCGGTTCTGTTTCTCCCTACATTGGTTTATTTGGCACTGTCTGGGGCATCATGAACTCCTTCCGTGGTTTGGCCAACGTTCAACAAGCCACTTTGGCCAGCGTGGCTCCTGGTATTGCTGAAGCCTTGGTGGCAACAGCGATTGGTTTGTTTGCGGCGATTCCAGCGGTGGTGGCATACAACCGCAATGCTGCTGATATTGATCGTTTATCCATTCGTTTTGAAACTTTCATTGAAGAGTTTTCAAATATCTTGCAACGTCAACAGCCTGCTCGTTCATAAGGAGCGCTGATCATGGCCAGTATTTCAAGAAAATCCGGTCGAGGTCGCCGTGCCATGGCAGACATCAATGTGGTTCCCTACATTGATGTGATGTTAGTGCTCTTGGTCATTTTTATGGTGACAACGCCCATGGTCAATCCCGGTATCGTGAGTTTGCCCACGGTGGGTGGGGCTCAGATTCAGCCGATGCCTCCAGTGCTGATCAATATTTCTGCTGAAGAAGTAATTTTGATTCGGCGTGAAACAAACCCAGATGATCTTGGTGGAATGATTGCATCGGTTGGAATTCTCACAAGCCGTGGTGGAAAAACTTCTCACGCGGCAGTTGTTGCGCGCGGCATGGGTAAGACTGCGATATGTGGCGCCGAAGAGATCACCGTTGTTGAAGAGAGCCACTACGCAACTGTTAATGGCTCGACTATCAAAGAAGGAGACTTCATCTCGATTGACGGTACAACCGGCGAGGTCTTTGTTGGTGATATCGATGTTAAACCATCAACGGTTGTGAAATACCTCCTTGATGGAATTACTGAAGCGACAAAGAGTGAAGAAGAGGGCGAGAGAGAGCTAATTCGCTCAGTCGACCGCTTATTGCGTCACGCAGATAGACGAAAGAAGTTAGCGGTTCGA
>JALRCP010000103.1 GCA_023257325.1 Polynucleobacter sp.
GTGAGCGTTTGAGTGCTGCTGAATCCGTGAATGCCATGAAAGATCGCAAGATTGATGCATTCTTCTGGGTCGGTGGTTTACCAACGGCTGCGGTGACTGATTTGGCCAACACACCAGGAACCAAAATTGTCATGATTGATAACGCTACTGAAGTAGCTGCCATGAATAAAAAATATGGCAATCTTTACTATGCTGACGTGATTCCTAAGAGCGTCTACGCTGGCATGGCCAAAGACAACCAAGTGTCTGCTGTAGCGAATATTTTGGTCGCCAGTGCTTCTATGCCCGATGATCAAGCTTATAAGATTGTGAAAGCCATTTTTGATCATCAAAAAGAGTTGATCGCAACACACACTGAATATTCAAGCATCAACATTGCCAGCCAAAAACCAGGCAATAGCTCTGTGCCCTTCCACCCAGGTGCCATCAAGTACTTGAAAGAACGTGGCGCGAAGTTCTAAAGCTGATTCTAAAAAAACAAAAACACAAAAAAATACTACCCAAGTAGCCCTTGGGTAGTTTTCTATTGAGCGAGACCATCATGATCCAAGATCAAACCCCTGCATTGGATGAAAAAACCCAACAGGAAGTCGAGTCCTTAATTCGTCAAGAAGAAGGTGACTCTCATCAGTACCAGGGCTTTCTAGCGATATTTTTAACATTGGCCGCTGTGCTGATGTCACTCTTTCATCTGTACGCTGCCTACTCGATTGTGCCCACTTTGCAGTTGCGGGTGATCCATGTGGGTTTTGTTCTCACCATCTTATTTTTATCGTTTCCGATTGCCGCTCGCTTTAAGAATCGCTTAATGCTTTGGGACATTGTCTTGGCTGCACTTTCCATCGCAACGGCTTATTACATTCTTCAAGGGGGTGATGATTTAGCCGATCGCAACACCGCCCCTCTGCAACAAGACATTATTTTTGGCATTATTTTTATTGTTTTGATTCTAGAAGGCATTCGTCGCACCAATGGCTTGATTTTGCTATCAGTCACCTTATTGTTTTTAGCTTACGCATTATTTGGCAATCAATTGCCAGCGCCTTGGACACACAAGGGCTATGACATCTCACGCTTGGTAGGCTATATGTACATGACACTCGAGGGTGTCTTTGGAACAGCAGTCGACGTATCAGCCACCCTGATTATCTTGTTCACCATCTTTGGAGCTTTTTTACAGTTCACCAACGCCGGTAAATTCTTCATTGATTTTGCGTTCAGTGCGATGGGGGGCAAATCATCTGGCGTGGGAAAAACAATTGTGCTCTCGTCTTTCTTGCTCGGTGGCCCATCAGGTTCAGGGGTTGCCACAACAGTCACGGTGGGCACAGTGGCTGCACCCATGCTTGATAAAGTCGGCTATGACAAAAATGCCGCTGGGGGTCTTTTGGCCGCTGGTGGCTTAGGCGCCATTATTTCTCCTCCAGTATTGGGAGCTGCCGCCTTTTTGATTGCCGACTTTTTAAAGATCTCTTACTTAGATGTCCTATTAATGGCCTGCATTCCGACCATTCTTTTCTATCTTGGTTTATTTGTGATGGTTGAGATTGATGTCAAAAAATACAACATGTCGGCCATCAAAATTGACAAGGTCGATACCGCTTGGAATTTAGCGAAGAAATATTGGTTTCATTTCTTCTCATTGATTTCAATTGTGGCATTCATGCTCTTGGGCTTCTCACCCGTAATGTCTGTATTCTGGGCAACGGTCTTATCAGCAGCCACTAGCATGTTGCGGGCCGACACGGCCATCCTACCTTGGGACTTATTCTCTGGCAAACAGCCCATCCTAAAATCTTTGTATGAGTCAAATCTCATCAAAGCCTTGGCCAATGGCTCTTCGGGTGTGATCAGCATTGCAGCCACCTGTATTGGCGCGGGTTTGATTGTGGGAACCGTGACTTTGACTGGCTTGGGTTTGAAATTCAGCTCCATCATCATTCAATTGGCTGATGGCTCATTATTGCTGACAGCTATTTTCACCGCCATGATTGTTTGGATTGTGGGCTTGGCAGTCCCTGTCACTGCGTCTTACATCATCTGTGCCGTGATCACTGCACCGGCATTGATTAATTTGGGCGTACCCGCTTTTGCTGCTCACATGTTTATTTTCTATTACGCCGTTCTCTCTGAAGTGTCTCCTCCAACTGCACTGTCACCTTTTGCAGCCGCTGCAATTTGCAAAGGCAATCCCTATAAGACCACTTTGCAAAGTTGGAAGTACGTTGCCCCAGCGATTTTGGTGCCCTTTATGTTTGTATTAGATTCGTCAGGCAGTGCTCTTTTATTGATGGGCTCGACCGATGCATTGGCCAAAGCAGATTGGATGCAAATTGCTTGGGTCAGCTTTACGGCAGTTGCTGGCGTGATTGCTTTGGCAGGCGGCTTACAAGGTTGGTTTTTGGCCAAAACAAATTTCTTTGAACGCTGGGTCTTGATTTTGTCAGGTGTTTGTTTGGCTTACCCGTCTAGCTACTCGGATGCCGCAGGTTTCATTGGCTTTGTATTGGTGGTCGTATTACAAATCATCAAAAACAAGAGAGCCACTGCCTCAGGAGTAGGCGCATGAGTCAGGCAATGAATCAGTTCAACCGAAACAGCCGTGGGGTTTACTTAATCGCAGTCACTCCATTTAAAGACAATGGCGCGCTTGATTTAGAGAGCACAGACTCCATGGTGGATTTTTACCTGGACTGCGGTGTCACAGGTTTAACCATTTTGGGCATCATGGGTGAGGCCACCAAACTGACGGCTGAAGAATCTAAAGTATTTGTGGCTCGCGTACTCAAGCGAGTGAATGGTCGTGTTCCCGTGGTAGTCGGCGCTTCTTCACCCGGTTTTGCGGCGATGAAAGAATTGACCACTTCAGTGATGGACATGGGGGCAGCGGGTGTGATGGTCGCCCCACCCTCAACCCTTAGAACCGATGATCAAATCACGGCTTACTTTGACATGGTCAATGAAACCCTCGGGTCTTCAGTCCCCTGGTGTTTACAAGACCATCCAGTATCGACTGGGGTTCAAATGTCGACTGCCGTGGTCATCAAGATTTTGAAAAACTCGCCCAATTGCGTGATGCTCAAACACGAAGATTGCCCTGGTTTGAATAAGTTATCGGGCATTCTCAATGCGATTGAAAAGAAAGAAATAGAGCGCGTATCGATTTTGACAGGCAATGGTGGCGGTCTATTCTTAACAGAAGAAATGATTCGTGGTGCTGATGGAGCCATGACTG
>JALRCP010000186.1 GCA_023257325.1 Polynucleobacter sp.
GCGCTATATTGCTTTGCCTATGTCATTCCTGCAATCGTAGCCTTGCACTCACTCAGAGACGATGAAGCTGTTTCAGTTGATGTATGAGTGATCCACTGCTAACGGCTCAAGATCTGTTTGATCTGGCTTCCCAAGAAAATGATCCTGCCTGCCCTAATTGCGCAGCGCATGATTTTTCTTGTTGGGAAACCATCCTCAGCACCTTTGATCGTGAATCCCTAAAATGTGTGGGCACTCTGAAAGATCCAGATGCGGATGACATTTGGGATGAGTACCATCCCAATGGCACAACCATGTGGTCTAACAACGCGCCGATTGCGGTGAAGTTTCATCCTTATGCACGCAGTGATGTGCATCAATGCCAAACATGTCAAAAAGTTTATTTGCGTTATACCGAATATGGCGGTTATTACGTCGATGAACGCATACGCGTGGTAAAACCTGAGCTGGTTGAGCTCAACTCATCCTTGAGCAAGGACACTCTTTAAGCCGGCAGCTTTCCTAAGTTTGTCGCACAAAGGATTCAAAGAGCCATCCTCCTCAAAAATATTAAATGCACGACACGGACTGGGTCGTTGCTCATAAATGGTGCAACGGTATCCATCTTTCTCATCATGACTCAAGGCCACACATCCATCTTTACCAGCTTCTGTGCCCCTCATGCAGGCCAAGTGAGGCGTGAGCTTGACCGTCAGCTCAGGCGGCACGATGCCCGTTGATGGAGTCCCAGCGAGATCACTTGAATCCGAAGCAATCTCCCCATGATAAAAAGAGACTCTGAGTTTTTGGCAACATTGGCCACACTCAAAACATGGATTGGATGAATCAAAGCTCATGATTCATTCTATCAAGAGACTAAAGGCAATTGATCCCAATGACTGGTGTAGTGAGGCGACACATTTTCAGATTTCATGCGCCATGTTTGCTGTGTGCCAGTTGCAGCGGGACGCAAAGTATGTTTCCCATATTTAGCATTAATGGCATCCAGTGTTTTCATAAGACGTCCCGATTGACCTTTACCGAGACCCCCTTCAAACAAAGATGACTGGACCACCGGTTGATCGGCAATCAAACTCAAGACGACCCCTGCCTTTTTATAGCGGTAGCCTTTTTTATAAATGGCTTTAAGGCCCTCAATCGCCACTTCAGTCAGCTTAAAAGTGTTGTCTGTGGGGGCGACCAAAGGCATCTGGATGCTTTGACTGTATTGCGGTTCATTTCTCATGAAACGATTGGTTTGTATAAAGACCGTGATAAGACCAGCCACTGAATGTTGCTCTCTGAGTTTCTCTGCAGCTCGAGTGGTGTGCGTGGCAACCGATTCAGCCAACTCATCCAAGCCAATTACTAATTTGCCAAAACTGCGAGAGGCAATGATTTGTTGTTTGGGCGGAGTGATCTCTTCTAAACGCAAACAAGAAACGCCACGCAACTCATAACAAAGACGCTCCATCACCACCCCAAATTGCAAACGCATCATTTGTGGGGGCGCTTGAGTTAAATCCAATACAGTCTGAATACCCATCGTTTCTAAACGCTTGGCGATACGACGCCCCACACCCCAGACCTCCGCCACCGAAACCTCACTCATCCATTGATAAAGATCTTGTTTATTCATGGTGCTTAAGTCGCAAACACCACCGAAGATATTTTGTTTTTTGGCCAAATGATTGGCGAATTTGGCCAATGTTTTACTCGGGGCAATGCCCACACACACAGGCAAGCCCGTCCATTGCTTGATGCGCTCTTTAATATCTTTTCCCAAATGGACTGGACTGTCATAAGACTGCAACACGGATTCAATGGCTAAAAAACTTTCGTCAATGCTGTAAACCTCTAAATGAGGTGTGAACTGACGCAAGATTTGCACCACACGCTGACTCATGTCGTGATACAAAGTGTAGTTCGATGAACACGCCAAGATGCCGTACTGCTTCGCCAAATCTTTCATCTGAAACCACGGAGTCCCCATTTTGACTCCGAGAGCTTTGACTTCATTGCTGCGCGCCACGGCACATCCATCATTGTTAGAAAGCACCACCATGGGAGTGCTTTCTAATTGAGGGGCAAAGACTCGTTCACACGAGACATAAAAGTTATTGATGTCGACCAACGCAAAGAGGGGCGACTTGGATGAAGAATTTGCACTGGAGCTCATGGGTGTTGACTGGAGTTCATTGGGCTTGAACCAGATGGGTATCAGTGACGACCCGAGTGACTAGAATAACGACGCACCACCCCAACCACCACACCCCAGATTTGCAGTTCCTGACCTTCACTGAAAGTGATGCTTGGAAAATCTGGGTTTTCTGGACAAAGTTCAATCCGCCCTTTGTATTTGAATAAACGTTTGATGGTGTATTCACCATTGACCACCGCCACCACGATGTCTTTGTGTTGGGGCTTTAAGGCTCGATCAACCACGACCTTATCGCCATCATGGATGCCAGCCACAATCATTGATTCACCTCTCACAGTAAACATGAAAGTGGCTGGCTTATTCTGTATCAAGTAAGTATTCAAATCCAAACCATCCTCGGCATAGTCGCCTGCGGGACTCGGAAATCCAGCAGAAAGTGGATGCACAATCAGCTGAATCTCAGAAGTAGAGAGTTCGCTCGCCAAGCCTTGAGGAGCTTGGCTCAAAGTTTGCTGAAGATCACTTGTTGCTGGGTTTGACATGATGAATATACTGTATATTTATACAGTATATATCAGTTTTTATCTTTGAGGAAAGTTTTTAGTTTTTTTAGCGGTTTTAGTTGTTTAGGAGGTTTTCCGTTCTCTTATTTGCTCTCTTATTTGCTCTCTTATTTGTTTTGTTGGGAGTTTAGGGGCTTCAGCAAATTTATGCGTCCAACATTAAGATAAGAACCATCATGTTGGGAAAAATTCGTCAAAAGTTAATTGCGCAGAATAGGCCCTTGGGAAAAACTCCCAGTGAATTGCTCTGCCCGATCTGTGATCGCCCCATTCCCGATACACAGAAAGATGCGCATCATTTCATTCCAAAATCAAAAGGCGGTAAAGCCACTGAGTATTTGCATCGGATTTGTCATCGGCAAATCCATGCTTTGTTCACTGAGACCCAATTGGCCCGGGAACTCAATACCGCCGAGGCCATCAAAGAACAAGCTGAAATGCAAAAGTTTATTGCTTGGGTGAAATCAAAGCCCAATGATTTTTATCAACGCACTTCAAAGAGTCAACAGTTTAAAAACGCCAAAAACCTGGTCTAGGAAATGGTCCATAGAGCTCACGGTATTTTTGCTCTTGCTTGAGTGATGTAACTAAGAAACGCACGATCTCATCATGTTGGGTCGAACAATCCAACCTTCTTTGAGTCATCCGTTCTTTGGCGGCAACGACGATGACATCATTTAAATCCATGGCTCTAGAATCCAAGCCCGTTTGTGCCGCCAAACAGAGTTGGAAGTCATTCATGACATCAATACGTTGCGTGATTTGTGCAGGCGTTAAAGAGGCACAACCAGCAAGAACAATCGCTACCAAAATGGCATTACTGAACGATAAAAATTTTGACTGAAGGCTCATAGAAATGACTGTATCAAGAAAATAAGCCCCAGAGTCATTTTTTAAATCTTAATTTGTGTCATCCAAAAATAAGTCACTGCCATCACAATGATTCCAGCCATCCATTGATAAGGTCTTTTTCTTGAGGGCAATGCATTCACTTGAAGTGCTGACTTGGCTTTGATTCTTTCTAAGACAGCGTGGATCAAGACGCCTCCCACATGAATAGCCACAATGGTGATGAGTAAATTACCCAAGGTCTCATGAAGGTCTTCAAAAAAATCTGGGCCAATTTCTTCGTAGACCAAATAACCACTGATGGTCACCGTCAAAATCACACCCAACAGAATGTAGGCAGATAGAAATCCAATGGCATGAAAACCAATAAACTTTTCAGGCTGCGACGTGAACAAAGAACGAATATAAGTAATGACTTTTTTAAGTCTTGGAAAAATACTGCTAAATCGAGCGTATTTACCACCAATAAGACCCCAAACAAGACGAAAGACCACCAAGCCAAACATGGTGTATCCCATGGTGACATGAAGCAAACGAAACTTTTCACTGTCTTGAGTCATCACCGCCCCTAAAAAGCAGAAGGCTAAGAGCCAGTGAGACACCATGACCGCAGCATCCCAAGACATCATCCTTTTAGCTAATTGATGAATCATTGCGGCACCTTCACAAAATCATCGTCATACTGGCCTTTGTCTGCAGTTGTATGACACGCCATGCAATTAGCCTTACTTTTGATGCTAGCTCTTTTCCAGGTAGCTTCTGGTATTTTTCTGTGTTTTTTAATAAACCAAGCAGCTTCCGTGACGCGATCATTAGGAGGCGATCCACTGACACGTTTATAAGTTCCTGCATATTGCACCAACCACTGAGTAATTTCTTGAATGGACTGTGGGTCCAATGAAGCATCAGTACCATAGTGCTTATCAAGACCACCCATGATTCTGAGCCAAGATTCTTTAGGCAAAAATCCTGGGGCATACAGCATGTGACAACTGGCACATTCAGCTTGCGCTTTTTCAGGAACTTTCAATGTCATCATGTTTTGATCAGCCCATAAAGCTGAAGAGCCCATCATTAGGGTGAAGACCATTAGGACTTGTTTGATCTTAGTCATCGCCTGCCTCACTTACTTCTTCAAAGAATTTAAATATGCCATCACATCTGCTTTTTCTAGAGACGTGCACTCTCTTCCTAAGACATCATGACAATTTCTTTTGAACCATTTATTGACTTTGGCTTCATCAGTAAACCTTTTGGCATTAAAAGCAGGTGCCAAAGGTGCAATGGTTTTGTTTGTTGATGCGTGTTGACCATCTGTGGTGGGTGGAGACTTGTGACAAGAAGCACAACTCCAATCTTTGCCATGTTTGGCCTGAAAAAATTTGTCTCCTCTGGCAACCGAAGATGCTTGATTTGCTTGGCTTACATATTGTTTTTCTAAGGTAATGGCATCTAGTGCCCAAGCGTTAGCACATAAACAACTCAAAAATATGCATACAAGTCTTTTCATGATTGGCGTCCTTTTCATGCCAATACTGTATGAACATTAGATTAAGGAATTCTTAAGAAAAAGATGTCCCAAGTTACTTTTCGGTGTTTTTTTAATGACTTTTGATAGAAATCAACTATCGCCAGTTGACGGGTTTGTTTCTCAACCAATACCACCAGGCCTTCATACGCCAGTAGGCATCGCGCTGCCGATAGCCCATGGGCTCGAGCAAACCAATGAAACCAACCCTCAATACTTGGCGTAAAGATTGAAAGCTGTAAATGAAGTGATTATTAATCGCCAAGGAATACCATGACATCAATCCGACCAAGGCGTAGACCAAACAGGCATAAACCAAAACAGCTTCATAAGAAAGTATGCCCACAGCTGCCGCAGTGATCATACAAATAAGCCCCATCATTTCAATGATGGGGGCGATTGCTTCAATAAAGACAAAATGTGGAAAAGAAATCCAACCAATTAAGAAGCTTTTTTTGTGATAAGCCAAGCCTTTGTGTTTATTTAGCGACTGCAAAGCCCCATACATCCATCGCATCCTTTGACTTTTTAGTGTTTTTATTGTTTTAGGGGCACGGGTCCAGCAGATGACATCAGGTACGGTCCAAATGTGATACGGGATATTGTTATTCAAGTGGTATTCGTGCAAAGTGAGAATGATGTCAAGGTCTTCTGTCATCGTGTCAGAGGTGTAACCACCCACTTGATGAAGAGCCTCTTTTTTGAAGACAGTCAAAGCACCACCAATAATAAGCAAACCATTGAGGTAAGACCAACCCGTACGCCATGTTGTCATAGAGCGCAAATATTCAATGATCTGCAAAGCCACAAAAACAGGCTGGCTGGTTTTCCGACGAACAAGCTCACCTTGACGAATGATGATTTCATTGCTGGGGGAAATGGCTCCACCCAAAGCAATCAAATCAGCCTGATTAATGAACTTGGTCATTAGCTTCCGTAAGGCATCCGGTGTAACGATGGAGTCTGCATCCATACAACACACATAAGGTGAATCAACATAATCAATCGCCACATTCAATGAATCTGCCTTGCCTGAATGAGGTTTATCAATCACAATCAAACGAGAGTGCGTGGCTGATCGATAAATTTGTCGAATATTGGTTTGAGACAGCGAAGCATTCAGTTTTGAAAGTGTTTGATTCGGCTTAAATTGATTGACTGAATCCAAACTCTCAGCACTTGAATGGATCCGAGCGTTAGACTCAAACATACTTTGCGGCAGCATTTGATAATGACGCAATAACAATGGCATCGTAATATCTTCAGAACCATCATTCACAATGACTACCTGAAAATTAGGATAGTCAGCAGACAAGGCAGCATGAATCGTATCAATTAAATGACGGCCCTCGTTATAGGCTGGCACAATGAAACTAACAAAAGGCGCTTCAAAGAACTCAAAAGGGACTTTCTCGTGATTGATCGAGCGATATTGATAGTGTTTTAAATGTTTTCTTAAAAGAACAGCTACCCCAGAGTAGGTAATCAGACCAGTCAATAAATGTAAATGGAAAAATATTTCCAAAGAACGAATGATCAAAGAGATGAATCGAATCAGGTTCATGATTGAAGCGCCAGGGCTTGCTGAAAATAATGCGCCAAAGGATGTTGAGAATTTTTTCTAAACTCAAACATCAAACAATCTTGATCAATTTTTGAGAGAGCTCTCAGGGCTTGAGCAGTCGTTATGAGGCCGTCCTGATAGAGTTGCGTGAGATACTCAAAGGCCTCATCTCCATCAAGACTGCATAGCGCCTCAATTGCAAAAGGAGCCAAGACCGGATCAGTCACTTTGGAAAGGACTTGATTTTTCAAGGCATGCACCTTGCCAAGGCCCACCGCTTCTAATCCAATGCATTGATGCTCAAGCTGTCGACTGTTCAGACAAGCGGTGATGGCATCCTCACGCCTTAAATAACTGGCCACACGAAAGTATTTCTTCTTATGCTCAGGGTCTAAGTTTTCAACCAATCGTACACCCCCATAAACACAATCAATGGGGTATTTTTTAATTTGCTGATTAATGAGTTCAATATAAAAATCTTGCTCACTGCCCTCACTATCTAAAAATCCATCTAGAAGAGCCTGAAAATATTTTTGTCGTTTTTGACGAACAAAGTGTGCGCTGTGTTTGTGCATGATGAGCAAAGCACAAACCACTATGCCCACCATACAAATCAATGATAGGTAGAGTGCATACTGAATAATGGCATCAGTAAGAAACTCGAAGTCCAAACTGTATTCCGTTTCTTTGATAAAAATGACCCTGCTTGGTATGCCAAAGTACGCCAGTCAAAGCATAGGTTTTATTGAAGGCATAAACACCATCCAGCTGAATTGTTTCAACCTGAGTATTAACGAGGTTGTTCGGCGACAGAACAGTGGGCTCATCTCCCAAAGCATAAGTCAACCCTAATCGATTGATAGTCCCCAGCCATTGAAGTTGATATTTGTTGACCCAACCTGAACGGATGTGATTCAAATCAGAATGGGTGGCGACATAGGCTAAACGCCAATCGCCTAAATAGGTTTCTAAACCCAAACTATCAGCTGCAGTTCGACTGTCGGTATATTGAGTTTGTTTACTACCCAAGAGGTAATTGAAACCATAAGAACTGTAACCCGTCCATGTCAGCCCATACAAATGTTCGCTCAAGAAATGAGGTGCACTGGCATGCCCCAACTCAGTCGCTAGTATGCCCCACTGAATTGGATAAGAATAAGCGCCATAAATCGAGTTATCTTCCTGGTCGTATCTCTCAGCACGAAGGGCTTGTATGTAAATTAAACCCCGATTTTGTAAAGGCATGAATACATCAATTGCTTGACCTCGCCAACTGGCATATTGATTGCTGAGATGATCAAAGCTGAGTCCAACCTCCACATAAGGCTTGGAAGAGAAAATGCCAGGGATAGATGCTTTATTGCTAGCCGAGGGTGCGGCGACAGAAATCGTTTGTGCTTTTAAATTGACGGCATGTAAGACTAAGCAAATGACTAGAAAGGCTTGAAGGAAATAATATAGTTTCTTCAATGAAACATGCATGTCTTTAGGATAAAAATAGAGTAGGCATGCACCCTCAAAAACCTTCATTAAATTAAAACTCCTCAAGCAAAACATTGAGAAGATTTGGTCCAAAGATTTCTTTGTAATTTTTAGCATCTTCCAAGAAGACTAAAGCGAGTCAGAAAGCCTGTCAAACCTTTGATTATCAGAGTTAATAAGCAATCTTTCGGCTTGATAGATTTCGCATAATGAGTTTTGCTTCATTCTTTTCACATCATTGCTAAGATGAGGTATTAATTGCCTTGATTGACTTTCATGAAACGAACCTATCTATTACTTCAACAGGCCGTTTGGGGCTCTTGGTTAGCGTACATCAGCATCTTGATGCCTGCGACATCTTGGGCTCAAAAAGAATGTGTCACGAATCCTCCCAATGTGGCGAATTTGGTTGAGATTCGTCCGGGGTTTCATCGAGTGATGGGTCCATTGGCTTTGTTTAATCCATGTCATTCATCGGTAGAGCTATCGATGCCTGGTTTCTTTTCAGATAAGTTGGCTGAGAAACCTCCCTTGATGATCATTGCTCACGGTGGCAATGGGCCAGGTAGCGCAGAAAAAGAAATGGTCCGTCGCATGAACTCAAAGGGTGTAGCCACTCTGCTGTTTGATGCGTACAACATGAATGGTTTTGAGTACCGTGGCACCCATCTATTTTTAACAGGCACTAGCAATGAATCACGTCAACGGATGATTCTGAAAGTGACTGTGGGCGCTTATCAATGGGCTAAGACATTAAGCCAAGTAGATACTTCTAGAATATTTATTCATGGGCTTTCCAATGGTGGTAGCGTGGCTCTGAATATGGCTGCCTTGGTTGAACCTGAACACGTCAGAGCTGTTTTTGCCGAAGGTGCACCACCCACTGGCATCGGCATGCCGGACAAAATCAAAGTGCCCCTGTATATGGTGTTTGGCAAAATTGATAACTATGGGGGCAAAACAGAAAATGATTGGATGTATACCCGTACAGACCCCTGCTCTTTTAATCAAATCTCACCCCAAGCTGCGACTGGCACAGCACATCGCTGTAATGTGCATGTGAATCGTGACAAGATGACTATCTCACCCCAAACCTGGGCTGAAGAATTAAAAGCACTTGGACAACCGATTGAATTTTGGTTTTATGAGAATGCCGCCCATGGTTTATTGGCAGGCCATATTGATCGAGGCATGCGTACCTATGGCACAGGCCCAAACGCTAGCGTGCGGTATGGCTGGATTGGGGCAAGCCCAGATGCCGCGAATCAATTTGTGACAGATTTGATGAAAGTGATTATGGAAAGTTATCCATAGGTGAGCACTTTAATGTTGAGTGACCTCTCTCTCAAGAATCACTCAAACGCTTAATCGAGTAAGTCGATAGAATAAGCTCATGAAACCACTGATCAAAATAGACTTTGTGTCTGACGTTGCCTGCCCTTGGTGTGCTGTTGGATTTGGCAATTTAGAGTTGGCCATGCACGCCATGCAAGATGTGGCTGACTTTTCAGTGCATTTCAGAACTTTTCAACTAAATCCTCAGATGCCTTTGGGGGGTCAAGATGCCATGGAGCATTTAACCCAGAAATATGGTTTGAGCTTAGAACAAGTACAAGCCAATCAAGCTCAAATCAGAGCCCGTGCGCTGGAAGCTGGATTTAGATTTCATCCTGAGGGACGCAAACGTGTTTACAACACCTTCAATAGTCATCGTCTGCTGTATTGGGCTGCTCATGAATACGATCTTGCCAAGCAAGCAGTCTTGAAGAAAGAGCTTCTGAATACTTATTTTTGCTTGGCCGTTAGCTTAGACGACCCTCAGAACGTTTTAGATGCTGTTATTCGGGCCGGTCTCTCAGAAAGTCGTGCTCGCGACATTTTAAATAGCGATGAATTTACAGAAGAAGTGAATGCTGAAGAGGCGTTTTATAAGAATATGGGCATTCAGTCAGTGCCATCAATGATTGTGAATGAAAAGTACCTTTTGCAAGGGGCACAAGGACACGAATCATTGATGAGTGCTTTTGGGCAACTCATCCAATCATCCATCTAAATTTGGCTTAGATCAGAACCCAGGCGGGTTAGTGTCTTTGACTTTCCTAAAAGCCAATTTGGTGGGCGTGAAGAAGAGCTGATAGAGGCAATAAGCCCTAATAGCCAACTGAATGAGTACCAGCACTCCCATGCCAACACTGTCCATCACCATAAGAAAGCGCAAGCTCAAAGGCATGAAGATGATGACTGTGTAGCCCAAGAATAAGAAACGGGCTAAGTTACTACCACCAGAAATCTTCCAAATAATAAATAAGTAAAAAGCTGAATGAATGAGTGCCGCGTTCAAGCCATTTTCAACAAATGAAGGCGTCGTAAAAACAAAGTAACCCACTGGCAAGAGTTGCAAAGCCAAATCAATCAAAAGGAGCTGGGTGGTGAGTTTGAGTTTCATTTTCAGGCTTAATCTTTAAGAAAGTACAAAGAGTTTAATTGAAGTGACTGAAAAAACTGATGAATAATTTATTCAAATCTCTGAATAAATTGTGACGGCACATGGGCGACTTTTTTTGTCTCTTTGTTGACAAAGACAATCCCCTGCTTACCCCTGGCTAGTTCACGGGGATTTTCTAAGCAGTCAATTCTGTAAATCAAATCAAAGCCATATTGATTGAAGTCTTGTGGCTGCATCTGGATTCGAATGGTTTCCCCATGAAAGCCCTCAGATTTGTACTGAATGGCGTGATCAGCGACAACGATTCCAAGACCCTCAACATCTAACTCACTGTAACCCAGTGATTTTAAGAACCTTACACGCGCCTCTGAAACCAAGGTAATGAGTTGGGCATTATCAAGATGCCCCCCATAATTGATGTGCCCAATATAAAGCTGTAAATCCGTTGTAAACGCAAAAGATTCTGGCAGGTCTAATTTGATGCGGGGCATATTGAGATCTTTATAAAACTGGAGGCGGAACCCAGAATCGAACTGGGGTACACGGCTTTGCAGGCCGCTGCATAACCACTCTGCCATCCCGCCGGATGAGCTTACTCAATTAAAAAGGGAAGCTGTTTCAGCTTCCCTTGTAATTTGGAGCGGGATAAGAGGCTCGAACTCTCGACCTATACCTTGGCAAGGTATCGCTCTACCAACTGAGCTAATCCCGCATAACAGCAAGACCATCACTTTACCATAAATTCGCCCCATGTCAAATCAATGGGCTTTTTTTGTGGCTTGCGACTTGAGTCTTTTGAGTGGAAAAGTCTTTGTTTTTACTGACTTTTAATTGCTTACCTTGGCTTTTTATCAAAGCTCTGTTCTGGCTTTGATCAAGGGCCAAGCTTTTTTGAGGTAGTAGAACATCGACCAAACTGTGAGTACCGCCGCGATCCAAATGAGAGGCTTACCAATAGTTTTGGTATGAAATAAGTTAAACAAGCTGTCATTGAAAAGCAAAAAAGGAATGGCAATCAATTGAGCTGCGGTTTTGAGTTTCCCGACAAAGTGAACCGCTACACTTTTTGATGCTCCAATTTGTGCCATCCACTCTCTTAAAGCTGAAATAGTGATCTCACGACCAATAATGACCAAGGCAACCCACACCTCAACGCGATCAAAGTTGAGTAACACCAATAAAGCAGCGGCAACCATGAGTTTGTCAGCTACGGGGTCTAAGAAAGCACCAAAAGCTGAAACTTGTCCCCATTTACGTGCTAAGTAACCATCCAACCAGTCCGTGATGGCCGCCCCCACAAAGAAGATGGTGGCCCATAAATTTTTGTCTTGAATACTCAGCCAGGACTCAGGCAAATAGAAGATACCCACCACCAATGGAATCGTTGCAACGCGTAACCAGGTAAGGAAAATGGGCAAATTAAAGGGCATGTCGCAAGGATAAAGGGTATTACTAAGAAATAGAAGTTATCTGAGAGTGAATTTTGTGAGCACTAAATGCGTATCGGGTTGCGCCTATTGTCAGTGCAACTGCTTATAGATTTGCTCGGCCAATGCGCTAGAGATGCCCTCCACTTGTTGCAGTTCTTCAATGGTGGCATTGGTAACCCCTTTGAGCCCCCCAAATCTAGCCAAAAGTTTTTGTCTCCTTTTGGCACCAATGCCCTCAATCTCTTCTAAACGGGAAACGTTTCTGGTCTTTTGACGCTTCGCACGCATGCCGGTTATGGCAAAGCGATGTGCCTCGTCTCTGATTTGAGCTGTGAGTAAAAGTGCAGGACTTTCTAGGCCAAGCGTCAGGGGCTCACGTTGATCGGCAAAGATCAAAGTTTCTAAGCCAACTTTCCTCCCCTCACCTTTGGCAATCCCCACAATCATGTGAATGTCCAAACCCAACTCTTCAAAGACTTCTTTGGCCATACTGACCTGACCTTTGCCACCATCAACCAAAACGATGTGAGGTTGTTTCTCTGGAGGAATTTCTTGAAAGTTGGCATATCGTCTTTGCAAAACTTGACGCATGGCAGCGTAGTCATCACCGGGGATGATGTCATGGATGTTAAAGCGACGATATTCAGCACTTTGCATGTCGTGTTTTTGATAAACCACACAACTGGCTTGCGTGGCTTCTCCTGAGGTATGACTGATGTCAAAGCATTCGATGCGCAGGTCTTCCGCATTTTCTAGATCTAGGTTCAGAACCTCTATCAATGAGCGTGTTCTGGCTTCTTGCCCTCCTGCCTCAGTAAGGCGTTTGGTCAAGGCCAACTCGGCATTGTTTTGCGCCATCTGTAGCCAATGTTTGCGCTGCCCTTGGGGTTGCTTGAGAATTTGAACTTTTTTATGCGCTTTGTCATTGAGTAATTGGTGCAACTCCTCAAACTCGGGAGAATCTTTGAAGTCTTGAATGATCATGACTTTAGGAATCAGCTTGAGCGACTCAGCATCATCACTGAGATAGTGCTGTGTCATGAAGGCCTGCATGACTTCATCACTATGAGGCATGGCCTCTTCTTTGAAGCGCCCCATCTTCGGAAAGTAGGCACGATCCCCCAAATGACGGCCGCCGCGCACCATGGCCAAGTTAATGCAAGCCAAGCCACCCTTCATGGCAATTGCCAAGATGTCGACATCCCCTTCACCATCAGCGGCTGTATCCATTGATTGCTGTTGGAGCACTTGTGACAAATCTGCAATACGATCTCGCATCATGGCCGCTTGCTCAAACTCCATGTTTTCGCTGTAGTGGAGCATGGCTTTTTCAAATTCAGCCATGACACTGCCATGATCCCCTTCTAAGAACTGAATGGCCTTCTGAATATCTTGGGCGTAATTTTGTTCTGAAACCCGCCCCACGCAAGGAGCGCTGCATCGATGAATCTGATGCAATAAACAGGGCCGACTGCGATTTTTAAAGACCGTATCCTCGCACGTTCTAATCTGAAATACTTTTTGCAATATTTGAATGCTGTTTCTGACAGCCCATGAGTTTGGGAAAGGTCCAAAGTATTGATGACGCTTATCTACTCGACCACGGTAATAAGCCAAACGCGGATATTGATGCCCAGAGAGCATGACATAGGGATAGGACTTGTCATCTCTAAAGAGAATATTAAAAGGCGGTGATAACTCTTTAATGAGGTTATTTTCTAGAATCAAGGCCTCGGTTTCAGTGCGTGTAACTGTGGTCTCTAGCGAACGAATTCGGGTGACCATGCGCTCAATACGTGGTGACGATAAATTTCGTTGAAAATAGCTAGTCACACGCTTTTTTAGATCTTTGGCTTTTCCTACGTATAAGATTTGCCCTGCTTCATCAAAAAAGCGATACACCCCCGGTAAACCGGGTAATTTTTTAACGTCATTTAAGAGGGTTTCTGGGGTCTCATTCGACATGCGTTGGGATATTTTCTGTCAAATCGTCGATAACTATGGTGATGCGGGTGTTTGCTGGCGTCTGGCTAGGGCTTTATCAAAAATATCTTCTCGAAGTGGTGCTGATGGTGATGATATCCGCATTCGTTTGTTTTGCGATGATTTGAAGGTTTTAAATGCGATGGCTCACGGCGATGCCGTCAGTCAGGCCGCCTCATTCGGGATTGAAGTCTTGCCATGGTCAATGGCTGAATCTCCCGGAGTTTTATCCAGCGTTGGCAATGTGGTGATTGAAGCTTTTGCTTGTGAGCTACCCTCCGCCTATGTCACCGCTTTAGCAACATCAACGACTCAACCCATTTGGATTAATCTGGAATATCTAACTGCGGAAGCTTGGGCTGATGAGATGCATTTAATGCCCTCTCCGCAAAACAATGGTTTGCTGAAGCATTTTTATTTTCCGGGCTTTACTGCAGGCACAGGTGGCGTGATTTTGGGAGATGAGGCAATTTTACGTTCTGCTGATGCACCTCCTGCCTCCCCTCTATCCTCTTTGCAGGCTAACGCACCAGATTCTTTGAAATCAGCCCTCGGTCATTGTCGAGATGGGGCCAAAAGAATCTCTGTCTTTCATTACCCAACGGCACCCCTTGATGCATGGCTGACCTCTTTGAATGAAGCTGCCAGCTCTCACGATGAAGTGGTGGATGTGCTGGTGTGCGCCAGTCAGAATATCGCTGCTTTGAAGGAAGCCTCTTTGGGGGTGATCGATTCTGGGGCCTTACGTTTGATTCAGTTACCGTTTATTCCCCAAGAAGATTATGACTGGTTAGTCAGTCATTGCGATATGAATCTGGTGCGTGGTGAAGATTCTTTTGTACGCACTCAATGGGCCGGCAAACCATTCATTTGGGACATTTATCCGCAGTCAGATTTGGCACATGAAGTAAAGCTAGACGCATTTTTAGACCGTTATTTTGCGACAAGCACACCAGAATTCAGGACATTGGGTCAATCTGCCATGAAATGGGGTCCTGTGACTGAGTGGTGGCCTCATTGGACAGCTTGGACTGAACATTCCAAAGCCTGGGCCAAGAAGTTAGTGGCTTTGGGACATTTAGAGGGTAAAATCTTAGACTTTGTGAAATCTCAGGAAATATCGCGATGAAAATTGCTCAAGAACTCCGCGTAGGTAACGTTGTTATGTTGAATGGCCAACCATTGGTTATTCAGAAAACTGAATACAGCCGTTCAGGTCGTAACGCTGCTGTAGTTAAGATGAAGTTTAAGAACTTGATCACAGAAGCGCCTAACGAAGGCATTTTTAAAGCTGATGACAAATTCGAAGTTGTGATCTTGGAACGTAAAGAATGTACATATTCTTACTTTGCAGATCCAATGTATGCGTTCATGGATACAGAGTACAACCAGTACGAAGTTGAAAAAGACAATATGGGTGATGCCCTTAACTATTTGGAAGATGGCATGCCAGTTGAAGTAGTTTTCTACGAAGGCAAAGCTTTATCTGTAGAACTACCAACAATTGTTGTTCGCGAAATCACTTACACAGAACCAGCTGTTAAAGGCGATACAAGCTCAGGCCGCGTGCTTAAGAGCGCAAAGATTGCTACAGGCTACGAACTACAAGTTCCTTTGTTCTGTACTGAAGGTGACAAGATCGAGATTGATACACGTACTGGCGAATACCGCAGCCGTGCTAACTAATTGATGTTGTTCAACATTCAGTTGAATCAACTGAATGCGCAATAAACCACCCTACTAGGGTGGTTTTTTTACGTCAATTTTTCTTCACAATTGTTTGTTAAGCTA
>JALRCP010000198.1 GCA_023257325.1 Polynucleobacter sp.
ACAGAATAAGAAATCACCGTCAAAGCGTGGCATGCACCGTGCACATGACTTTTTGTCTACACCTTCATTGGCAGTTGAGCCAACTACAGGTGAAGCCCACTTGCGTCACCACGTTAGCCCGAATGGCTACTACCGTGGTCGTAAAGTTGTTAAGACAAAGAACGACTAATTCCTCTCTAGGAAAAGATCAAGCGGCACAGTCGGTGGCCGCTTTTTTCTTAAATAAGAATCTACATGAGCGTCACGCTAGCTGTTGATGCAATGGGTGGGGACCACGGTCTCGTGGTCACAGTTCCCGCCAGCACAGCGCTTCTGGCCGAGTTGCCGGATTTACACATCAGATTGGTTGGAAATGCTGATTTAATTCATTCAGCGTTAGCGAAGGTGTCTTCAGAGATTCGTGATCGAATCACTGTGGTGCACGCGTCCGAAGTAGTCACGATGGATGACCCCATCGAAGTGGCTTTGCGTAAGAAAAAAGATTCATCGATGCGTGTTGCCGCTGAACAAGTCAAAGAAGGTTTGGCTCAGGGGGCGATTTCTGCAGGCAACACGGGCGCCCTCATGGCGATTTCTAGGTACGTTTTAAAAACATTGGATGGCATTGATCGCCCAGCGATTGCCGCTGTGATGCCCAATCAATTGGGTCGTGGCACAACTGTATTGGATTTGGGTGCCAACGCCGATTGCGAAGCTTTGCATTTATTGCAATTTGCGCAAATGGCCGATGTGATGGCTCGTGCCGTTGATGGTGTGAACAACCCAAGTATCGGTTTATTGAACATCGGTGAAGAGGTCATTAAAGGCAATCAAGTGGTCAAAGAGGCGGGTGAGCTTTTGCGTCAAAGCAGCTTGAACTTTTATGGCAACGTCGAAGGCAATGATATTTTCAAAGGCACCACAGACATTGTGGTGTGCGATGGTTTTGTTGGTAATGTGGCACTGAAAACCAGTGAAGGTTTGGCCTACATGATCTCTGGCTTTATCAAAGAAGAGTTTGGGCGCAATTGGCTCACAAAGTTAATGGCGATGGCTGCCATGCCAGTCTTGATGCGTTTCAAAAAACGTGTGGATCATCGCAATTACAACGGCGCTGTGCTTCTAGGATTGCGTGGTTTGGTGTTAAAGAGCCATGGTTCAGCCGATCAAAAAGCTTTCAAAACAGCTTTACGTCGTGCCTATGAAGGTGCTAAAAATAATATGGTGGGTAAAGTGGCTGATGCGTTCAAAGTGGCACAAATCACAAACCCCAATGATCATCTAGAGGCAGGTTCTCAAGGTTAAGGTGCATGATGACTCAACAGAATACCCAAACGAGCGCAGCAAACCCACACCAAACCTACGCCAAAATTTTAGGCACTGGCAGTTATTTGCCCAGTAATAAGGTGACCAATCATGACATCGCCGAGATGCTCGCTAAAGATGGCATTGAAACCAGTGATGAATGGATTTTTTCTCGCAGTGGTATTAGCGCTCGTCACTTTGCCGAAGATGGCGAGTTAACCAGTGACTTGGCTCTTAAAGCTTCACAAAAAGCTTTAGAGGCAGCAGGGATCACTGCCAATGAGATTGATTTAATTATTTTGGCAACATCTACACCGGATAACTTGGGAGGCTTCCCAAGTACAGCCTGTGTTTTACAAGATAAGTTGGGTATCACCAATGGTTGTGCTGCATTTGACGTGCAAGCGGTGTGCTCTGGTTTTGCGTATTCATTGGCAGTGGCTGATAACTTCATACGCAGTGGCATGTACAAAAAAGTACTGATTGTGGGTGCCGAAACTTTTTCTCGCATTTTGGATTTTAAAGATCGTGGTACCTGCGTGTTGTTTGGGGATGGTGCCGGTGCCGTGGTGGTGGGTGCAAGTAATGAGCCAGGTATTTTAGCCACTGCCATGCATGCAGATGGGAGTCATCGCAATATTTTATGTGTCCCTGGGCGCACTGATAAAGGTCAGCTAGAAGGATCAGCTTTCTTGATCATGGATGGTCAAGCCGTTTTTAAATTGGCTGTAAAAGTGCTTGAACAGGTAGCTCAAGAAGTTTTGACCCAAGCCAATTTAACGGCTGCTGAGATTGATTGGCTGATTCCTCATCAAGCCAATATTCGCATCATGGAAGGCACCGCCAAAAAACTGGGCATTGACCGAGATCATGTGGTGGTGACCGTTCAAGATCATGGCAATACTTCGGCGGCTTCTATTCCGCTTGCACTCGATACAGCGATTCGCTCAGGGCAAGTCAAGCGCGGTCAGCACCTATTAATGGAAGGTGTGGGCGGAGGCTTTACTTGGGCTGCTGCAGTAGTGAAATACTAAAAATCAACTCAAATAAAAAATCAAAATCAAAACACAAAACAGAACAAAGAAAAAACAAACGAATTGAAAGATTTGATTCAATAAAAATACATCACAGGACTATTCATGAAATTTGCTTTCGTATTCCCAGGTCAAGGTTCTCAAGCAGTCGGCATGCTCAATGCTTGGGGTGATCATGTTGAAGTGAAAAAAACATTGGCCGAGGCTTCAGAAGCTTTGGGTGAAGATGTGGCCCGATTAATTGCAGAAGGACCTGCGGAAGCTTTGTCATTAACGACCAATACACAGCCTGTGATGTTGACAGCAGGGGTGGCCTGCTACCGTGCATGGCGTGCTGAAGGCGGCCCAGAAGCTGCTGTGATGGCAGGTCATAGCTTGGGTGAGTATGGTGCTTTGGTAGCTGCGGGTGTGATTGAATTCAAAGACGCCGTGCCGATGGTGAGATTTCGTGCGCAAGCAATGCAAGACGCCGTGCCTGTCGGCACCGGTGGCATGGCTGCAATTTTAGGAATGGACGATGATGCCGTTCGCCAAGTATGTGCTGATGCGCAAGCAGCCACTGGTGAAGTGGTTGAGGCCGTGAACTATAACGCGCCTGCTCAAGTGGTGATTGCCGGTTCAAAAGCTGGTGTTGAAAAAGCGTGTGAATTGGCTAAAGCGGCGGGCGCCAAGCGTGCCTTACCGTTGCCAGTCTCTGCGCCATTTCATTCTTCATTGTTAAAACCAGCTTCAGAAAAATTAGAGGCCTATTTGGCGGATAAAACATTTCAAGCGCCTCGCATTGATGTGATCAATAACGTGGACGTGAGTATTTTGAAAGACCCCGCAGCAATTAAAAATGCTTTGGTTAGACAAGCGGCCGCCCCAGTGCGCTGGGTAGAAACCATTCAAGCGATGGCTGCACAAGGTGTGACGCACGTGGTGGAGTGTGGTCCTGGCAAAGTATTGACGGGTATGACCAAGCGCATTCATGGTGATTTGAATGGTTTGGCTGTTTATGATCCTGCCACGGTGGCCGAAGTAATGGCTGTCATCAAGGCGTAAATATTGAAGTACACACTGAATTAAAGAATATTGGAGAAGGCATGAGCACATTAACCGGACAAATTGCATTGGTCACAGGCGCATCCCGTGGCATTGGTCGCGCAATTGCCATGGAATTGGCTAAACAAGGCGCTATCGTGATTGGTACCGCCACCAGTGAAAATGGCGCCAAAGACATTGATGCGGCTTTAAAGCCAAGCGGTGGTGCCGGTGTAGTTCTGAATGTCAATGATGCCGCTGCTTGTGATGCCTTGATTGATGGCATTGTGAAAGAGCGTGGGGCTTTGAATATTTTGGTGAACAACGCAGGGATTACTCAAGATAATTTGGCCATGCGCATGAAAGACGAAGAGTGGACCTCTGTCATTGACACCAATTTAAGCGCCGTGTTCCGTTTGGCACGAGGTGTTTTGCGTCCTATGATGAAGGTTAAAGGGGGGCGCATCATCAATATCACTTCGGTGGTTGGCAGTAGCGGTAATCCAGGTCAAGCCAACTATGCAGCTGCCAAAGCGGGTGTTGCTGGTATGACGCGTGCATTGGCACGCGAAATCGGTAGCCGCAATATCACAGTGAACTGTGTGGCTCCTGGCTTTATTGACACTGACATGACCAAAGCTTTGTCTGAAGAACAACAAAATTCATTAAAAGTGAACATTCCCCTCCAACGCCTTGGAACTCCAGAAGATATTGCCCATGCAGTGGCATTTTTGGCCTCCCCAGGTGCTGGATACATCACTGGAACGACACTTCATGTGAATGGTGGACTCTATTTGAGCTAAATTGCCCAAATAAGCTGATAAAATCTTTTTTCAACATTTTTACAACAACCCTTGGGGGATTACATGGATAACATCGAACAACGCGTTAAGAAAATCGTAGCCGAGCAATTAGGCAAAGACGAATCAGAAATCAAAAATGA
>JALRCP010000206.1 GCA_023257325.1 Polynucleobacter sp.
TACTTCATGACCATTGGCAAAAACAGTCGTGGCGATAAAGGCTGAGGCAACAAATACAGAACTCATTAGTTTTTTCATTGATTTCTCCTAAGTTGAAATGATTTTATCAATCAAGTGCGATGGTTGCTTTTAACCATGATGTACTCGCTTTGAATCTGTTTTGAAAGCGCGTGCGCATTCCAATACCGAACAACTTAGAAGTTGCCGAACCTTAGAATCAAACGAGTGCGGGAGGTGCTCTAGAAGGAAGTGAAACCCAAGCAAAGAGTGGCTTAGGCGATTTGTAGAAAAGTTGGGGGTAAATGCTATGGGCTTGCGGTTTTGCAAAATCTAGCGATTGATTGATTGGCAAAACAAAATGGCCATGAACCACGCAAAGCGGGCAATGACTGCCGACTTGGGACGATTCATCCATCTCATTGGCATCAATGACCTGAGTCATTTTGACGCCCGTGGTGGTACAAACCTCAATGGATATGCCCTGACCATGCTCGGCCAATGAGACTGCCTGGGAAATGGTCGGCGCCAAAGAACTCATTAGAAGCGCAACAATCGCGATCCAATGTGATAAGTGGCGTTTATATGAAATTCCCATGGCTTTGGATTTTATACGAATTCAGAGCTTTTTGATAAATCGCAACAAAATTCTTGATTTATGACAGACAATATATCTAACGTGATTATTAGCCAATTATTATTTTAAATATGTCCGCCAATCGTAAGATCGCACTTTTTGCAGATATTCATAGCAATCTAGAAGCTTTTGAAGCGTGCATTGAGCATGCAACACATAACGGGGCTGTTGAATTTGTATTTCTAGGCGACTTAGTTGGATATAACGCTGACCCTGTTGCCATTATTGAGAAAATCGCCGAGTTAATTGATCAAGGAAAAGCCAAAGCTGTATTAGGCAATCATGACCAAGCAGTTTTTATGGATCATTCAAAATTTATGAATGCAGATGCTTGGAATGCCATTCTATGGACACGAGAACAACTCAGTAGTGCGCATATCAATTTTTTGAAAAATTTGCCTTTGATGCAGCAAACTGATGAAATATCTTATGTTCATGCAACTGCTGCCAACCCTCAAAGTTGGAGTTACATTCATGACAGCCTTGCTGCGTGGCGCTGCAGTGAAGCATCAAGCACTCCCTATACCTTCCTTGGACACGTTCACGAACCTGCGATTTACTATCAAAGCTCCTCGGGTAAGTTCTTGCATTTCAATCCCTTACCCGAAGCCCCCATTCCAATTCCTCGGCACAGAAGATGGGTAACAATCATAGGATCATTGGGGCAACCCAGAGATGGTAATCCTGCAGCCAATTACGCTTTATTTGAACCAGATCAAGAAATCATTACCTTTAATCGCATAGACTATGACAATCACAAGGCCGCTCACAAAGTCGAACGAGCAGGATTACCAATAAAACTGGCGCAACGCCTTCTCAATGCGAAGTAGTTTCTGATACACATGTCGTTATATAAAAGTTTAGATTCAATCAAAGATATTTTCCAAGAAGGCAATGAAGTTGATGGCTTTTTAATTGGAGAGCCCATACACAAAGGTGGCATGGCTGTTTTGTATCAAGCCAGTAAACAAGGAATTGATTACCCTATTTTGATGAAAGTACCTCGAGTAGGGCGTGATCAACCTGTTGAAAGTTTGGTTGGATTTGAAACAGAGTTAAATGTGATGAGCGCGATTAACAGTCCCTACGTGCCAAGAGTCGCAGGCACTGGAGATATGGCAACTAAACCTTACATCGCGATGGAGCACTTAGTCGGCACCCCCCTGGATAAAATCATAGAGGCTGAGGGTGGCAAGCTGAGTGACATCAATAAGGTCATTGAAATTGTTTCAAATATTGCAACTGCGATAGGTTCGCTCCATGCTCAAGATGTCATCCACTTGGACATCAAGCCTGAAAATATTCTAATCCAGAAGGATAGCCAAATTGCTTTAATTGATTTTGGTTTGGCGCATCATGCACGCTTCCCAGATTTATTACTTGAAGCAATGGTCAAAGGCATTGGCTCTGCACCCTATATATCACCCGAACAAATCATGGGGATTCGAAATGATTGGCGCAGCGATATTTTTTCAATAGGCGTCATTCTTTATGAAATGCTGACCGGAGAATATCCCTTTGGAGCTCCAAGCTCAATCAGTGGACTCAGAAAGAGAATGTGGAGTGAACCACTTCCCCCCAGGGCCATTAGAAAAGAAATACCGCCTTGGCTTCAAGAGGTGGTTCTTAGATGCTTAGAACCATTAGCTGACAAACGCTATCAAAGTGCAAAACGATTGGGGCATCTTCTCAAAAACCCACAAAGTATTCAGTTAACCAATCGAGCGGAAAAAATTTATCCCAATAGTCCCTGGGTCAATATTAAACGCTGGGTAAAAGCAGCTGGTTACCAACCCTCACCATGCCCAAGACCGAGCGCGGCACTGGATACTACCCCAGTACTGATTGTAGCCATTGATACACGACAGCATGACGAAATATTGCGTTCAAAAATGCAAAATGCTGCACAGCACTTATTGCAAGCTTACCCAGAGAGTCGAATTATTTGTCTAAGCACTATTTCAAGCACCCCCACCTTTGAAGGGAATGATGAAACTCAAACGGCCTCAGGAATTGTGCGTAATCATTTGGCTCAACTGATGGAGTGGGCACAACCTTTGAATATGCCAACGGAGCGGGTTTCATTTCATGTCCTTGAAGCAATGGATCCTGCAGCTCGTATCATTGAATTTGCCAATGACAATCACGCATCTATGATCATGATTGGCGCTTCTCATAAGATTCCAAATAAAGTCACTCCTTGGCGAACCTCAATGACAAAAATTGTTGAGGAAGCCTCTTGCAGTGTGCACATCGTAAGAACTTAATTTAGTAAAAAATAATTGAACTAGAGAGTCATTGAATCACTTGCTTTTTCTAAGTTTTACTTCTTCATACCCTGGACGTGAATGAGCATGCCCTCTGATTTTACGTATGAGTTCGCTCACAGCACTCCGCTTAATCATGTCTGATGCCATCGCTAAAAAATAGGTTTCATCACCCAAGGGTATAAAGTTCAAACCGTATTCAATGGCAACACTTTTTAGCCCTACCCCAGCATCAGCAGTTCCCGCCATAATGGCCGTCGCAATTGCAGAATGCGTGAATTCTTCGCGTTGATACCCCTTGATTTTTTGCACAGGAAGACCCTCCGCATCCAATAATTTATCAAGTAATAAACGTGTTCCAGCCCCCCGTTGACGATTAATAAAGCGAATTTCAGGCCTCGCCAAATCTTTCAATTTTTTAATACCCAGCGGATTACCCTTTGCAACAATTAAACCTTGGCTTCGCCGCATGACAGGATATGCCAGAATACCTTCTGCTGACAGACGTTGGCGGACTGCAGAAATACTGTCGTCATCAGGCACATGAAATCCGGCCAAATCTGCATCCCCCGATAGCAATCTCTCAAGAGATTGGCCTGAGCCCATGGTTCTGAGTTCAAACGCATTGAGATCTTGAATAGACTCCTCCAAAATCGGGTCATTACTAGCGCACAGCAACCATTTTTTATGATCATCACTATTCAAATTTTCTAAACGTTGCTGTAAACGTTTCTCTTGCTCTTTACTGAGACTTGAATACTCTTTTTCAACCTCGTCAACAATTGCCAGTAAGGTCATGGCCGCGGCTGTTAAAGTTGAACCATGCCCTTTGATACTCATCAAAAGGCGACACCCAAGCTCTTTTTCAGCGGCTTTTAAACGATTCCATAAAGTCCTATAGGACATATCCATGATTTCAGCTGCAGACTGTAAAGAGCGTCCGTCCTGAACCCCTCTTAAAAGCCCTGCCACCCAGCTTAAGTCCACAGATTCAGCCAAACCTAACTGTTTTTTATGAATGTAGACATTGGGTTTAATCTTAATTTGCATATGTAATTAATTGCATATTGATATTGTTTTAATGATTGTTGATGATATAGGCAAATTCATAAAGGAGACAAGATGAACCGACGTTTTATTCTGAAGATTAGCGCTTTAGTTGTGTTGGTACTCTCACAAGCTGGGGTTAGTTATGCCCAAAAGAGTATCGTGGTTTCATCTACAACATCAACTGAGCAATCGGGGTTATTCAAACACTTGCTGCCTGCATTTGAGAAAAAAACAGGTATTCAGGTCAAAGTGGTTGCGGTGGGTACCGGCCAAGCTCTTGACATAGGGCGTCGTGGGGATGCTGATGTGGTGTTTGTGCACGATAAAGTGGCTGAAGAAAAATTCGTCAACGAGGGATTTGCCTCTAAGCGTACCGAGGTCATGTATAACGACTTTGTATTAATTGGACCCAAATCAGATCCAGCCAAAATTAACGGTGGCAAAGATATTCAAGTTGCTTTGAAAAAAATTGCTGACTCAAAATCTACTTTTGTCTCCAGAGGTGACAAAAGTGGCACTCATGCTGCAGAACTGCGCTACTGGAAAGGTGCAGGAGTTGAAGTATCAGCTTCACAAGCTTGGTACAAAGAAACTGGCTCAGGCATGGGGCCTGCTTTAAACACTGCATCTGGCATGAATGGCTATATCCTATCAGACCGTGCTACCTGGTTAACCTTTAAAAATAGAGGCGACTTGGCTATTTTGGTTCAAGGTGATCCTAAATTATTTAATCAATACGGCGTGATGTTGGTACACCCAAGAAAACATCCTCATGTCAAGCATGTTGAAGGTCAAGCGTTCATTGACTGGATTACTTCGAAGGATGGGCAAGACACAATTGCCAGCTATAAAGTTGGGGGCGAACAACTTTTCTTCCCAAACGCATCTAAATAAGCAATCAACTTTCAACGTTCATGAATATTCGGTCTCGCACAGCACGCGAGACCGAAAAAAGCATTAAGCTATCGCGATGTTGACTGCCTTTAGCGATGCATTTCTCTTATTAGAAACACTGGATGCCAATTTGGTCGGCATCGTGCTGGTTTCTTTGCAAGTGAGCATCACGGCGCTTTTGATAGGTGGTTTATTAGGCATGCCCTTAGGGGCTTACATAGCCATTCAAAACTTCCCAGGTAGACAAGGATTAATTGTTGTTTTGAATAGCCTAATGGGTGTCCCCACAGTCATCGTGGGTGTGGTGATCTATTTATTGTTATCACGTACAGGCCCTCTGGGGGATTTAAATTGGTTATTCACCCCCAAAGGGATGATTTTGGCTCAATCAGTTTTGACAACTCCTTTGATTGCCGCTTTGACTCGCCAAATTATTGAAGATGGTTGGCAAATTCATGGTGAAACCATGTCAGCCTTACGACTTCCTGTTTGGGCACAACTCAAATGGCTGGTCTGGGACTGTCGTTTTTCTCTATCAATCGCCCTACTCGCTGGATTTGCAAGAGCCATTTCTGAAGTAGGTGCTGTGATGATTGTGGGCGGTAACATTGATCGCGTAACCCGGACCATGACCACAGCAATTGCTTTGGAGACCAGCAAGGGCGATCTTCCCCTCGCACTGGCTTTAGGTTCTGTTTTACTTGGGGTGGTACTGATTGCTAATTTGATGACCGCGGTGATTAAATCATTTGCTCAAAGACGCTATGGATAAGAAATCAGGCATGATTAATCTTCGTGATATTGCGGTTTGTCGAGACGACCGAAAAATTTTATCGATAACATCCCAAATTCCTCAACATGGAATCACTGCCATCATTGGCCCCAATGGCTCAGGCAAAACTACTTTACTAAAACTTTTACATGGTTTAATCAAAGCTGATTCTGGTTCTTATATTCCAGGTGCAGAAAACCTTGGCTCTGCACTCGTTTTGCATCACACGCCATTAATTAAAGCCAGTGTTAGAGCAAATCTAGCTTTAGTAAAAGATAGCCAATATGGCCCAAGCATTTCGGATGAAGACATTGATAAAGCTCTAGCTTCCGTTGGATTAGCCCATTTAAGTAATCAATCGGCGATTAAATTATCGGCTGGCGAAAGACAGCGCTTAAGTCTGGCCAGAGCCAAGTGCCAAAAGCCTAAGATGATTCTTTTGGATGAGCCCACTGCTAATTTAGACCCAAGCACAACAGAACAGGTAGAAGCCATTATTCGTCAAATGGCGGACGATGGGTGCGGCGTCATTTTTACCTCTCATCACCTAGGTCAAGTTCAAGCTCTTGCAAATCAGATTATTTTCTTAAACGAAGGTGAATGCCTTGAGGCATCCTGCACAGAAGACTTTTTTAAGCACCCTCAAACAGAGCCAGCTAAAAAATTTATTGCCAGAGAATTGGGCTGGAAGTAATCAATCAGAATTTAGTGAATAAAAAATGCCGCATTAGCGGCATTTTTTATTGATAGGCTTATTGAACTCAACCCAACTATATTGGTCTAACTTAAACCAAATCTTCAATCAGTGAAGCCATGGTTTCAGGTGGCAAAGATTCCACATGAGATGGATATTCTTTGTGATCACAACCCACTTTCATCTGAGCTCCCGCCTTCAATGACTTGATCATGTCCTGAGTGAGTTCAAATCTCAAGAAATGCACTGAAGAAGTCTTTTCAGCAGTTGTACGGTCCAAATCTTCATTGGCTATCGCGTACACGCGTGGCTGACCTTCCACTTCAATGAATACACGATGCTCAATACCAATGAGTTTAGCCAAAGCAATTTTGCGATCGGCTTCGTTAACGTACTCCAACTTCATAGTTACTTTGAAGTTCGTGCCATCTGGAACCAAAGCATTGTAGGTTTCCATTTCTTCTTGAATGCCTTCATCCTCAAAGATTTTTTCAACGCGTAGCATTTCTTGAATTTGATATTGCATCAAATACTTATTCTCAAAAATCATGTTGAGGTGCTCACCCAAAATGACCGTTCTTTTCTTGCGCTCAGCAATAGCACGCTGACGCATTTCTGGACGAGCCTTGTAATAGGCTTCTAATGTCAATAGGTCTTCGCGTTTGATCTTACTCATGGTTGTCTCCATCTACCCACTCCTAATGTTTTATCTTAAAGTCCGTAAGCTTTGGCCAATAATGAAATCGGGTGAGCCATTTGTGACTTTTTCATACCACCCTCTTCCATACCTTGCTCAATATGATGACCAGCTAATTGGCAGTCAGAACTGATGAAATCCGGCTCCGTGCTGGCCATGTTTTTAAATACTGGCTTACCAATCTTCATGGCAGTCTTATGGAACTCTTTCTTCACGCCCCAAGTACCTGCGTGACCAGAGCAACGTTCAACCACATTGACCTCAGTGCCAGGAATCATTTGTAAAGTTTCCGCGGTTTTCTTGCCGACGTTTTGAACGCGCAAGTGACAAGGAACGTGATAACTCACTTTACCCAACTCAACTTTGAAATCATTTTTGAGTAAGCCGTCCTTGTTTCTGGCAATGAAATACTCAAATGGATCCCACATGGCGTCTTTGACCAACTGCACATCTGCCTCATCAGGGAACATCAATGGCAACTCTTGTTTGAACATCAATGTGCAAGATGGGATTGGCGTGACAATCGCATAACCTTCTTTCGCCAACTTGGCCAATTGCGGAATATTGATGTCTTTGTTCTTAGCCACGGACTCCAAATCACCTAACTCAAGTTTTGGCATGCCACAACAAGCCTCTTTTTCTACCAACTTGTATGGTATTTCATTATGAGCCAATAGCTTCAACAAATCCTGACCAATGCCAGGTTCGTTGTAGTTAATAAAACAAGTGGAATAAACAGCCACCTTGCCCGGTGTTTTCTCACCATCTTTCACTGGCCACGCAGCCGATTCTTTGGCTACTTGCTTAAAAGTCTTCGGCGCATATTCAGGAATCCAAGCGTTCTTATCAACACCCAATGTTGATTCCATGACTGAACGCATGACCTTGGTACTGTTCACAGCATTCACTGTTTGGGTAACAATTGGAATACCTGCAAAGCTTCCTAGCTTATCAGTGGATGACAAGAGGTTATCCCGGAATGTCGTCTCACCTTTCTTATGCTTAATCGCCTTAGCACGCAACATCAAGTGTGGAAAATCTAAGTTCCAAACATGCGGAGGTGTGTAAGGACACTTGGTCATGTAGCAAAGATCACACAAGTAACACTGATC
>JALRCP010000016.1 GCA_023257325.1 Polynucleobacter sp.
GTGAGCGCATTCGTCAAATAGAAGCTAAAGCTTTGCGTAAAATGCGTCATCCAAGTAGAAGCGACAAACTAAAGAGCTTCTTAGAGGAAGATTGATCAATAAGGGCCCTTAGCTCAGTTGGTTAGAGCAGAGGACTCATAATCCTTTGGTCCGCGGTTCAAGTCCGCGAGGGCCCACCAGTAGTACGAAAGCCACCCAGATTGTCTGTGGTGGCTTTTTTTATTCCCTCTAGGGGTTTTTCTTATTCAACCTGGCTCAAATAGTCATTGATTGCGCAATTAATGACTGTTAGATTGGAAGTATCTCAATTTTCAAGAAAGCGAGAGACCCCATGAGAAAAAATTCTAGCCAGTCAAGGCCTGGTTTAAATGCCTCTGATCGTCAGCAGCAAGCCATTCAATCATCCCAAGAAATCGCTCAATCTGCAGTCAAGAGTGCTCAATTGATTGCAAAAATTAATCAAGAAGCGGCTCAGCAGATGGCGCAAGCCTTTCAAGAAAAAGTGACTGAATTACTTAAGGTTAAAAATCCTCAAGAAGCATTTGAGTTAATTCAGGCACAAGTTTTACAAGATGCAGCCGCTCAGGTAAAAGACTATCAAGCTAAAGTTGCTCAAGTCATGAAAAGTAATCATCAAGAGTTGACTCGATTGGCCGAATCACTGATTCAGCAATCAAAAAATGATCTGATTCATTTTGTCAATGACGCCACTGCCAATGCTCCTGCAGGATCTGAACCTTATGTTTCTGTATTCAAAATGGCATTCAGTCAAGCGCTTCAGAATTTTGAACTGATTAAGGCCAGCACCGCAGATTCATTTGCTAACTTTGAAAAAAGTGTTGAAAACATGAGTCATTTTTTAGATCAAGATCAAACAAAATCTAAGCCAATATCCAAAAGACATTCCAAAAGATAGTCAGTCATTGATGCTATCCAAAGAATTCTGTCATTTAATTTGGCAAATTGATTAATTAGGTATAGGATTAAAAAGTCAATCTTTTATAGGGAGTCCTTATGTCATCACAACAAGAATTCATGAAATGGCAACAAGAGCGTGCCAAAGAACTATTTTCTTTATCGCACCGCTTACTTGAAACTGCTAAACAGTTAAGTGAGCACCAAGCAGAAGAAATCAAAGCCAGTATGGTGCACGCAAAAACCTTTGCCAAAGAAGCTGCAACCAATGACGTGGCTAAATTAAAAGCTTTACAGGAAAAGTTTTCTGAAGAGGCTGTGCAGCGCATGAACAGCTATCAGAAAAAAATCAAAAGTTTGCTAAAAACCATGGAAGATGAGGCGGCCGATGAGGTTGAAAAACACCTGAATAAAGCCCGTTCAGCCATGGAAGATTGGCTCAAGGCCGCAAGTAAAAATTTGCCTGCTGGATCCGATAAATTCACAGACATCGTGCGCGATGTCGCCGATGCGGGGCATAAGGTTTTAAAAGAAGGTCGTAAGATGGCCAAGCAAGCGGCTGAGGCAGCTGAAGAGGGTATCGCCAAAATGGAAAAAATGGCCTCAGGTGCTGCCAAGTCTGCAAAGTCAGCAACCAAAGTCGCCACTAAAACAGCGGTCAAGAAAGCCCCAGCTAGAAAAGCTGCTCGTAAATCAACTGCTCGAAAAACAAGTAAGCGTTGATTGAATTGAGCGCCACTCCAAAAGCCATGCAATGCATGGCTTTTTTATCATCAAAACAAGACTTTGCTCCTCTATAATCCGCGAATCAAGCAGATTCAATAAAAGGATTAAATATGTTGCTTTGGTTGGTTGCGATTTATTTATTGGCCTCTATTGCCATTGGTCTTTTGAGTGCCAGAAAAGTGCATAGCGCTAAGGATTACATCACTGCGGGTCGCAATTTGCCTTTGCACATGGTTTTAGCGATGGTCTTTGCTACATGGTTTGGTGCTGAAACTGTTTTAGGCATATCTGCCACATTTCTTGAGAGTGGATTTCGGGGATTGATTTCTGATCCTTTAGGGGCTTCATTGTGTTTGGTGATTTTTGGTTTGGTATTTGCAAGACCTTTGTATCGCATGAACCTATTGACCTTAGGGGACTTTTTCAGAATTCGTTACAACAAGCAAACAGAAATGATTCTGTCTTTGTGTATTGTGATTTCTTATTTGGGTTGGGTGGCTGCCCAAGTGACTGCTCTAGGTCTCGTCTTTAATGTGCTCTCCTATGGAGTGATTAGTCAAACGCAGGGCATGCTGATTGGTTCAGCTGTGGTGCTCTTGTACACATTGTTTGGTGGTATGTGGTCAGTTGCCATCACGACCTTTGTTCAAATGATTGTGATTGTGATCGGTCTTTTGATTGTTACTTGGATTGCTGGTGACATGGCAGGCGGTATGGATAAAGTCATCAGCAGTGCTGCGGCCGAGGGTAAGTTTGAGTTCTTACCTAAATTAGATTGGCTAGACATGATTACGTGGGTGGGTGCTTTGGTCACCATGGGTCTGGGATCAATCCCCCAACAAGATGTATTTGCCAGAGTCAATTCATCCAAGAACGAACGAGTGGCTGTTTGGGGAACGACCTTAGGAGGTATTTCTTATTTCTTCTTTGCTGCTGTACCCTTATTTTTGGCATATTCAGCCAACATGATTGACCCAGATTTGGTGGCAAGATATTTAGGCAAAGATTCTCAATTAATTTTGCCCATGCTGATTCTAGAAAGAATGCCTTTTGTGATTCAAGTTATTTTCTTTGGGGCATTGATGTCCGTCATCATGAGTACAGCTTCAGGAACTTTGCTAGCGCCTTCAGTCACATTTTCAGAGAATATTCTCAAATCGGTGGTGCCTCACATGAGTGACCGACAGTTCTTATGGGCAACCAAATTAACCGTAGCATGCTTTGCTTGTATTGTGACTTTTTATGCTGTTTACACCAATGCATCGATTCATACGATGGTTGAACATGCTTACCGCATCACTTTAGCCGGTGCATTTGTGCCATTGGCGGCAGGCTTATTTTGGAAAAGAGCCAGCAACTTAGGCGCTGCGCTTGCCATTACCTTTGGTTTGGGTGTATGGTTGTTATTGGAGTTCACTGAAGCTGAGTTGGTGGTTGATCCCCATTTATTGGGTCTATTGGCCAGTGCAGTGGGCATGTTAATTGGATCATTCTTGGTGCCTAACCAGCACCATCATGACAATCTAAAAATGGGACATTAACTGAAGCCATGAAAAAACTCATTCTGCTGAGCGCAATTTTTTTGTCGGCCTGTCAGTTAGGTCACAAAGAAACGCCCCCAGTCATGGGTGATACGCATTGGACTTTAGAGTTCACATTATTAAAAAACAATAAACCCTCAGAAATTAAAACGTATCAGTTTGAGTCTCGTATGGATTGCTTTAATACCATGTACAGGATGCAAGAGGACGCCAAAAAGATCAGAAATCAAACGGGCGCAGGGCTTTGCTATAAACACTTTGCTGAAGGTCAAGAGCGCACCAGCAAAGATGTTTTATCTCGCCATTAATTCATCACATTGAATGGCTTGGCTTGATTAGATCTTTTCTTAAGTAGCCTAATTTCTCAGCCTTTTGAAGTAGAGATTCTTCCAATTTGGGGTCTAGTTGCTTTTGTCTGGCTAAGATCCAGAAGTATTTTCCAGAGGGTTCTCCAACCAATACCCACGAGTAGTCTTCTGCCAAATCAATGACCCAGTAATCGCCGTAAAAAGGTCTAAAGAAAGAAACTTTTAACTTTGCATTCTGGCTGCCTTCAACCACTTTAGCAATGCCATTGGCCACCTGAGTCTTAGAGGCCTTTTGACACGTATTCAAAACGCTGAGACGACCATCATCTCTTAAGGCATACTCAGCAAAGACTGTGATGCAATCAGTGTCTTCAAACCAATTGGGTAAGCGATAGAT
>JALRCP010000030.1 GCA_023257325.1 Polynucleobacter sp.
TTGCGCCAAATCTTGCCACTCATCCAAACCATGACCAGTTAGCTCAAAGAACTGCTCGGCAGCCAAGACGGCATAGCCCTTATTGCCAATTTCTTGCGGCACAGCAGTGAGTGAGGTGTATGGGGGCATTAACAACATGGCATTAGAGGGTGGGATGTTGACATTCCAAAGGCGACATTATGCTCCGCCTTCTTATTTTTTGTTTGCGAGGCTTTGCTTTATTTTTAATTTTTAAAACCTGTTAATTTCATGTTTGTCTTTGAAAGTTGGCACGATAAAGCTCTTTGTATTCACATCCTATCCAACCTTCGTAACCCAAATCATCTAAGAGCATCAAGAAGTCCGCATACGGAATCTCACCTGTTCCCGGCTCATGTCGTCCAGGATGGTCAGCGATCTGAATGTGCTCAATAAAAGGCATTAATTCTTCAATTTCTAGAATATCTTCACCCATGCGATGAGCATGGTAAGCGTCGTATTGCAAATAGAGATTTTGAGAGGGCACACTCATGATGGTCTCGATTGCATGCTGACTGCTCGACAAAAAGAAACCTGGCATGTCATAGGTATTGATAGGTTCAATCATGAGTTTGATTTTTTCCTTGGCCAATTCTTCTGCTGCTAAAGTCAAATTGGCGACAAAAGTAGCTTGAGCATCTTGCTGACTCACGCCACTAGGTAGCAAACCTGCCAAACAATTCAATCGTGTGACTCCAAGCGCTTTGGCGTGCGCAATTGCCTGAGGAATCCCCGCCTGAAATTCCTCGATACGTCTTGGGTCACAAGCCAAACCACGATCTCCCGCCAACCAATTGCCTGCCGGTAAGTTGTGAAGCACCATGGGTAAATGATGGACTTGCAGTTGCTTGATGATGTCCCCCAAAGATGCTTGACTGATCACTTCATAAGGGAACTGGCACTCAACTGCTTCAAATCCATCGGCCTTGGCTTGCGAAATACGTTCTAGAAATGGCAGATGTGCGTACAACAAAGAAAGATTGGCAGCAAAGCGAGGCATGAAAAACCCAAAAATCAATAAAGTGATTTAATTATGGCATGCGCATTGTGTCTATTTCAGTTGGAAAAATTTCCCCCCTCTTCGGTGTTGACCATCCCGATCATCGGGTAGTGAATTCTGGGATCAAGAAAGAAGTCGTCAGCTCATTGAGCGAGGCTCACTCCATACTGGTCAAACGCATTGGCTTAGAGGGCGATGAGCAGGCTGACTTTAGCGTGCACGGCGGCATGGAAAAAGCCATCTACGCTTACCCAGTTGAACATTACCCATTTTGGAATGAATTACTCACACGAGAATTAAAACGCCCCACTTCTTTACCTCATGGCTATGTCGGTGAAAACTTAAGTGTCGAAGGCTTCACAGAAAAAGAGGTTTGGGTCGGTGACATATGGAAAATCGCTGAAGTCGAATTAGAAGTCGTGAAGTTGCGTGAACCTTGTTTTAAATTCAACGCCCGCATGGCTTATAAAGGTTCAGCTAAAGCAATGATTCAATCTGCGCGATCAGGTTGGTACTTAAAAGTTCACCAAGGCGGATTTATTAAAGCGGGGGATGAAATTGAAGTGGTGCCGGGTCGACGTGAAATCAATATCCAAATGCAAAATGATTTTCTTTTACGCAAAGAATCTCAAAAAGACTTGTTTTGAATGGATGAGTTTGAAATGGGTTTACTAAAAAAGGATATGCGTTGATGGCCAGTATGAAAGTCTTATTTGTATGCATGGGCAATATTTGTCGCAGTCCCACCGCCCATGGTGTGTTTCGTCAGTATGTGCATGAATCAGGCTTGTCTCATGCTGTCACGGTAGACTCTGCTGGAACTCATGCCTATCACGTGGGTGAAGCACCTGATCAACGCTCCCAAGAACACGCCTCAAGACGTGGCTATGACTTGTCTGATCTTCAAGCTAGACAACTCAATGCAGCAGACTTTGATGAGTACGATTTGCTGTTAGTGATGGATTGGGATAACTACGCGCTCACTGAACAACAATGCCCACCCCAAAAGAAACACAAGATTCGTCGTTTGACAGAGTTTTGCAAAACCCTGGAAGCCAGTGTGGTGCCTGACCCCTATTACAAAGGGGAAGAAGGTTTTGAAGAAGTCTTGGATTTGGTTGAAGATGCTTGCGATGGTTTGTTAGAGCATGTGAAGGCACGCTTAAATCAATAAAAGTTATTGATTCATTCGATGAATTTGAGCATTGAATCAATAACTACATTTTCTTGTAAGAAATTTCTGACAGAAAATTCAGATGCGTCTGATTTTCAAGCGCAAAAATTTCAGGCACGCTGATGCTTTCACTTTGGAGCTTTGCATGCCACTTCAACCAGAGCCTT
>JALRCP010000042.1 GCA_023257325.1 Polynucleobacter sp.
TCCGAGCAGGGGTACCAAATAATGTGTAAGTGCTGAAACGGTAGACAGGAGGAAGGCATTCCTCGCAAAGGGTTCGAGTCCCTTGGAAGTCCGCAAGACTTTTAGTATGGTACTGTTGGTGGTTCGACTCCATCCTTACACACCAAAATTTATACCGCTATAACTCAGTGGACTAGAGTACTACGCTACGAACGTGGGAGTCGGAGGTTCGAATCCTTCCTCGGGTGCCAATTATAGTTCCTTAGCTCAGTGGTAGAGCAGTACCTTGACATGGTAAAGGTCAGGATTTTTCACCGTTAAGTGATGCAGTGTCTCGTCATGCCAAGGCTGTTATTTTGATTGGACGCGATGCGCCGATCATCAAAACCGCTTTGCATAGCAGCGCTGTTCAAATGAAAGAGGCCTCAACCCTTGAAGAGGCTGTTCAACAAGCCAGTGCAATGGCTACTTCAGGTGATTTGGTCTTGTTGTCACCCGCTTGCGCAAGTTTTGACATGTTTAAAGATTACGGGCATCGCGCACAAGTATTTATTGATGCTGTGAATGAGTTGGCTTCCATGAACGGGCAGGTGAGCGCATGATTCAATTGTTCAAACGTTTCAGTGTCAATGGCATCAGTGGTGTCAAAGGTGGCATCAAAGAGGGATTTGAAGATTTCCGATTGGGTCTGCGTGATGCCACGACAGTGGTTCGTCCTACTCGTTCACGCATGATGGAGTATGACCAACCATTGTTATGGGCTGTGTTGATTTTGGTGACTTTAGGTTTGGTCATGGTGTATTCAGCCTCTGTCGCACTTCCTGATGGACCTAAATATGCCAAATACAGTAGCAGTCATTTCTTGGTGCGTCATGCCATTTCAATTGGTATTGCTTTTGCGATTGGCATCATGGCTTTCAAAGTGCCATTAAAAGTGTGGGAGCGATTGGCCCCAGCCATTTTTGCATTGGCCTTCATCCTGCTGATTTTTGTGCTTATTCCTGGAGTGGGTAAAGGCGTGAATGGTGCGCGTCGCTGGATTCCCTTGGGAATCACCAACTTCCAGCCATCTGAACTGATGAAGTTGGCAGTGGTCTTATTTGCTGCTTGGTATACCGTCCAGCGTCAAGATTATTTGCATCATTTGGTCAAAGGTCTTGCGCCCATGGGTGCAGCGGTGATCGCTGTCGGTGTTTTGCTCTTGTGGCAGCCAGATATGGGTGCATTTATGGTCATTGCAGTGATTGCAATGGGACTTCTCTTTTTGGGCGGTATCAATGCCAAATTATTTGGAGCGTTGACAGCTCTAGCGATTGGTAGCTTTATTTCAATCATTGCTTTTTCAGAATTTAGACGTCAACGAATCTTTGCTTATTTGGATCCGTGGAATGAAGAATTTGCGGCTGGTAAAGCCTATCAATTGACTCATTCATTGATGGCCTTTGGGCGTGGTGAATGGTTGGGTGTTGGCTTGGGGGGCAGTGTTGAAAAATTACATTACTTACCTGAAGCGCATACCGACTTTATCTTGGCTGTGATTGGCGAAGAACTCGGATTTGTTGGTGTAACGGTTGTGATTGCAATTTTCTATTGGTTCGTGCGCCGCGCATTCTTAATTGGACGGACTTCTTTGCAGTTAGATCGAAGCTTTGCTGGCTTGGTGGCCAAAGGCATTGCTATTTGGATTGGCTGGCAAGCATTTATCAATATGGGTGTGAACCTAGGCTTGTTACCGACCAAAGGATTGACTTTGCCATTTGTGAGTTTTGGTGGTTCAGGTTTGATGATGAATGCAGTGGCTGTGGCCATTTTGCTGAAAATTGATTATGAAAACCGAGTCTTGATGCGAGGCGGAAAGTTATGAGCGTCATGCATTCATCCCAAACTCACGCCCCAAGCCTTTTAGTCATGGCTGGTGGTACAGGCGGGCATATTTTCCCGGGTTTGGCTGTTGCTGAATATTTACGTGAGCAAGGTTGGAGCGTTTCTTGGTTGGGTAATGCCCAAGGCATGGAGCATCGCTTGGTACCACCCAAAGGTTTTAAGTTTGAATCAATTCAATTTGGTGGTTTGCGTGGTAAAGGATTGAAAACTTTATTGCTCTTGCCTTTGAATTTACTGCGTGCATTTTGGCAAAGTATTCAAGTATTGCGTCGCGTAAAACCTGATGTTGTTTTGGGTATGGGTGGTTATGTCACTTTTCCGGCAGGCATGATGAGCGCTCTATTGGGTAAGCCTTTGGTATTGCATGAGCAAAATTCAATTGCAGGCTTAGCCAATAAAGTATTGGCTAAGGTGGCGGACAAAACCTTGTGCGCATTTCCCAATTCATTGCCAGGCGCTATCTGGGTAGGTAATCCTTTGAGAGCTGGGATTGATCAAGTAGCCAGTCCCGAAGTTCGTTATGGCGCTAGAACAGGTCGACTCAACCTATTGGTTGTGGGAGGAAGTTTGGGTGCTGCGGCTCTTAATGAAACCGTGCCTCAAGCCATTGCAAAAATACCAAAAGAACTTCGACCTGTAGTCATACATCAAGCGGGTGAAAAGCATGTTGAAAAATTGCAAGCTCATTATGCTCAATTGGAGGTAGAGGCCAAGGTTTTGCCATTCATAGACGATATGGTGGCAGCGTATGCGCAGGCTGATTTGGTGATTTGTCGGGCAGGTGCCATGACAGTCGCAGAACTATCTGCTGTTGGAGTGGCGTCTTATTTGGTGCCATTTCCATTTGCTGTGGATGATCATCAAACAGCCAATGCTCAGTTTCTATCCAACGTAGGTGCAGCTGTGTTGATGCCGCAAAGTCAAATGACTGCAGATGGCTTGGCTCAATACTTGCAAACTGTTCAACGTTCTGAATTATTAAAAATGGCTCTGCAAGCTCTCAGTCAGGCCAAGCCTCTGGCGACTCGAGATGTCGCCGCTGTGTGCCAACAGTTATCCAAAAAGGTTGCCCACTCATGAAACACATTCTTCACCAAATTCATTTTGTAGGCATTGGCGGTGCTGGCATGAGTGGTATCGCTGAGGTGTTGTTGAATCTGGGTTATCAGGTCAGTGGTTCTGACATTGCGGAAAGTGCTACTACCAAACGTTTACGTGAGTGTGGCGCACAAATACAGATTGGGCATCACGCAAACAATGTGGGGAGTGCTGAGGCCGTTGTGATTTCAACCGCTGTGACCGGTGACAACCCAGAGGTATTGGCAGCGCGTGCTGCGCGTATTCCCATCGTACCTCGTGCAGTGATGTTGGGTGAGCTCATGCGCCTCAAGCAGGGCATTGCGATCGCAGGAACTCATGGCAAGACCACCACCACCAGTTTGTTGGCTTCAGTCTTAGCAGAAGGCGGATTGGATCCTACTTTTGTGATTGGTGGCAAATTAAATTCTGCTGGTGCCAATGCACGTTTGGGAACCGGTGATTTCATTGTGGCTGAGGCCGATGAATCAGATGCTTCATTCCTCAATTTATTGCCGGTGATTGAGGTGATCACCAACATTGATGCTGACCACATGGACACGTATCAACATGACATGGCCAAGCTCAAGCAAGCATTTGTGCAGTTTACGCAACGCATGCCATTTTATGGGGTCGCTGTGTTGTGTGTGGATGATCAAAATGTGCGAGATATTCTGCCATTTGTTTCACAACCCATTTTGCGCTACGGTTTATCAGAAGATGCTGATGTCAGAGCCATTGATGTCAGAGCTGATGGTGCACAAATGCACTTTGTGGCTGAACGTCATACCGTCAGACGTCATGGTGATAAACCAGGCCCCCTTCAAGTGACCTTGAACTTGCCTGGCTTACACAATGTTCGCAATGCTTTGGCTGCGATTGCAATTGCAACTGAGTTGGGTGTGTCAGATGCTGCGATTGCTAAAGCCCTCAAAGAATTCCGAGGAGTGGGTCGACGTTTCCAAAAATATGGCGAAATGAAGTTGCCTCAAGGTGGATCTTGCACGGTGATTGATGATTATGGTCATCATCCTGTCGAAATGGCAGCCACATTGGCTGCAACCAGAGGGGCATTCCCTGGCCGTCGTTTGTTGTTGGCATTCCAGCCACATCGATTCACACGCACACGCGATTGCTTTGGTGATTTTGTCAAAGTTCTTCAAGGCGTAGATGCTTTGGCATTGACAGAAGTGTATCCAGCGGGTGAAGCAAAAATTCCAGGGGCTGATGGTGAAAGTCTTATCAAAGCTCTGGCTAAGGCCAAAGACAAAGATCGTCTTTTGGATAGTACTGCCACCCAGTTTGTAAAAAATATTGCTGACTTACCAGGATTGGTCACGAGTATGGCGCGTGATGGTGATGTGATCATCACGATGGGGGCTGGATCAATTGCTGCTGTTCCAGGTCAGTTGACTGGAGGGGCTCATGGTTAAGAACATTCAATCTTGGGCAGATCAAGTCCAACAAGATTTAGCCAAAGTCGATGTGGCAAAGCTAGGCAAGGTTGGTGTTTTGTTAGGCGGCAAATCAGGTGAGCGAGAAATTTCTTTGATGTCTGGTCAAGGAGTTCTTGAAGCCTTGCGTTCTAAACAAGTGAATGCGCAT
>JALRCP010000044.1 GCA_023257325.1 Polynucleobacter sp.
AGATCTAGATGAAGTGAGTAATCCCAATGCGGTCAAAGTGGCTTTAGATAAAAACAATCGTGCTCTGTATTTTTCTCGTGCACCGATTCCATTTAGCCGAGACCCACAAAAATATCTTGCACAAAACTTTCGTCACATTGGCATGTATGCCTACCGTGCCGGTTTTTTGAAAGCCTTCTCCAAACTAGCCGTGGCCCCCATCGAGGAAGCTGAATCTTTGGAGCAACTCAGAGCTATGTGGCATGGTTACGCTATACAAGTTTTATTAACTGACACTGCACCACCCCCAGGCGTGGACACTCAAGAGGACTTGGACCGGGTTCGACAGGTTTTCAAAGATTGGGGCAAATCCTAGTCCCAAAAGTTCGCATTGGGTCTCAAATAATGGGAAAATCACTGGATTAGAGCTACAGTCAGGTGAGTGTCAAATTTAGACCCTAAGCTTGTCTTTTTTAAACTTTGCAAGACCCATTCAATAATAAAAGGGAGTTAACCATGCGATTGATCCTATTAGGCGCACCTGGTGCCGGTAAAGGAACGCAGGCTAAATTTATTTGTGAGAAGTTTGGTATTCCACAAATTTCCACAGGCGATATGTTGCGTGCTGCTGTAAAAGCTGGCACCCCATTGGGCGTTGAAGCTAAAAAAGTGATGGACTCTGGTGGCTTGGTTTCTGATGAAATCATCATCGGTTTGGTAAAAGATCGCTTAACTCAAGCTGATTGCGCCAAAGGTTATTTATTCGACGGTTTCCCACGCACCATTCCTCAAGCTCAAGCAATGAAAGATGCAGGTGTGCCGATTGATTACGTTTTAGAGATTGACGTTCCTTTTGCGGCGATTATTGATCGCATGAGTGGTCGTCGAGTTCATGTGGCCTCAGGACGCACCTATCACGTGACCTTCAATCCTCCTAAAGTTGCTGGCAAAGATGATGAAACCGGCGAAGATTTGATTCAGCGCGAAGATGACAAAGAAGAGACCGTGAAAAAGCGTTTAGATGTGTATGATGCCCAAACACGTCCATTGGTTGAGTACTACTCATCTTGGTCGAAGAATGGTGATCCAGCGGCTAAAGTTCCTGCCCCTGCTTATCGCAAAGTGGAAGGCACAGGCAGTGTTGAAGCAATTACAGCGAGTGTCTTTGCTGCATTGAAGTAATCACCGACTCATCTAAAGAAAGATAAAGCCTCAGTTCCAAGTGAACTGGGGCTTTTTTTATTGGATGTAATGTGTAGGATCTTTCACGCCAGCGGCATGAAAACCCTCTTTGCGCAAACGACATGACTCACATTGACCGCATGCCAAACCTTTTGCATCGGCTTGATAGCAAGAAACTGTTTGAGAAAAATCAACTCCTAGAGATTGACCTGTTTGAATGATCTGCGCCTTGCTCATTTGAATGATTGGGGCATGCACTCTAAATCGGGTTGAATCTTGATGGGATTCGACCCCAACCTTGGTGGCCAAATTGGCAGTTGCTTCAAATGATTTGACGTACTCAGGACGACAATCTGGATACCCAGAATAATCAACGGCATTGGCCCCAAAGAAAATATCTAAACCGCCAAGGGCTTCCGCCCATCCTAAAGCCACCGACAACATGATGGTGTTGCGCGCTGGAACGTAAGTGATGGGGATTTCATTTTGTGGACCAGGACTCGTGGGAACTGCATAAGCGTCATCGGTTAAAGCAGATCCCCCTACAAAGCGACGCAAATCCAAATCAATGATTTCATGGCGAGCGGCCCCCAACATCTTGGCCACACGCACAGCGGCATCCAACTCTGAGGAATGACGTTGTCCATATCTAAAAGATAAGGCGTACGGCGTGTA
>JALRCP010000159.1 GCA_023257325.1 Polynucleobacter sp.
ACAAACCTTTATAGACAACTGTTCTGGCTGACATGGATGTTACGAAATACTCTTTACCGTGCTGCAATTTCAAAGCTTGTATCGCATGGCTACCAGTTTTGCGAATCACATACAGTTTTCTTTCAAGCGCATCGGTCGTCATGATGTCGCGCCCACGACCAATGAAAATTTGACGTATCACTGGTTCTGTTTTACGAACCGTTGGAGACATCGGCATGTTTTTGTCGACTGGTACATCACGCCATCCCAAAACAACTTGACCTTCAATCCGGACAGTTCTCTCCAATTCTTGCTCACATGCCAATCGTGAAGCACTCTCTTTTGGCATGAACACCATACCCACACCATATTCACCAAATGGAGGAAGTGTCACACCTTGCTTAGCCATCTCTTCGCGATAGAACTGGTCAGGTATTTGGATCAAGATACCTGCACCGTCACCCATCAAGGGATCTGCACCAACTGCTCCACGATGATCAATGTTTTCAAGAATCTTCAAACCTTGTGTCACGATATCGTGTGATTTTTTACCTTTGATATGCGCCACAAAGCCAACGCCACAGGCGTCATGTTCATTGACGGGGTCATAAAGACCTTGCGCTTCTGGGCGCAGTGATGATGTAGTCACGGTATGTCCTTGATAAGTTGTTGATGGCCTCAATTGGTGAGGCTTACCCACGTAAATATTGGGGTTTTGATGAACTATAGGGGATTACCCCTGTCTACGCAATAAAAATAATTAGTGTCTGTCACCAATTATTTTTATGACTTTAAAGAAGTTATTTTAATTAGGGACAGAGTAATGAGTTATAGGGAAATTACTGCACCAAAATAATGCAAATTAGCCATTTAAATCTTCTTCGGTCGCCCTGCCTTTTTAGGCACCAAGTGACGAGCTACTTTCGTAGCTAACTGAGTCAAGAAGCTTTCACTGGCCATTGGCCACCCATAATTTAAGTGATCACTTACTTTTTTGGCCTCAATTGAGCCCAAGCTATCAGAAACCACCTTTTTCCAACTCAACTGACGCTCAAAAGGGGTATTGCCCAAAGCCCAATACAAAGGATGGTCAGAAATCCAAGGAATGATCTCTTCACCGATGTGATGACGATAACTAGACCAAACCCAATCCTCTGAACGCTGAACTAAGCCCAAGCGACTTGGATTTTGCTCAATGAACTTTTGGCACAGCAAAAAGTAGGACTCAGGTTCTAGCAAACAAGATTTGAAGCGTCCCTCCCACACTGTTCCAGTTTTTCCATGGGTTTGGTTATAGAGCTGCGCATAACGACGCCCAATTGACTGCATGACTCTTGATGCACTGTCATTGTTTTTAGGTGTGGCAAGAATATGCACATGATTGGGCATCAAAACATAAGCATGTATGGCCAGTTCATACTCACGAGCCGCATCTCTTAACCATTCCAAATAGGATCTTTTATCCTCATCACTTGAGAAGATGGTTTGCGAGTTATGCCCTTTGACCATGATGTGAAGGGGACATCCAGGAACAATGACGCGCGACAATCTCGCCATGTCTACACCATCAACTTCTGAAATTCTTTATTGGCATACCGGTCGGTCATGCCAGCAATGTAATGCGAAATGCGACGATAGAATTCATCGTCAGGCCGGAAATCACGCGGAATTTGCTCAGGCTGCTTTTCGTAAATCTGAAACAGCGAGTGAATGATCTTTGCTGCATCCGCTGTCATTGCTTGAACTTGAGGATGACGATAAAGATTTTTAAACAAAAAACGTTTCATCTCAGTGGCCTGCTCACGCATTTGAGAAGAAAAACCTAACAACGGCGGACTTGCTCTCACATCATCAATGGATTGAGGGGCGTGCTCTGATAAACGACGCTCAGTTTCTTTCACCAAATCATCGACAAGCACATGAATGATGTGCCGAATCACTTCGCACACCAAACGACGCCCACTCAAATGAGGAAACTGCTGTTCCACTCGCCTTTTTTGCTCTTGCCAAAGGGTAACCTCAGCCAACTGCTCAACAGAGATTAAACCTGAACGAATGCCATCATCAATGTCATGGTTGTTGTAAGCAATCTCATCGGCACAATTGGCTAGTTGAGCTTCCAAACTGGGTTGCTCACCCTTTAAAAATCTTTCACCCAGACGGCCTAGCTTTTCAGCATTTTTTTTCGAGCAATGTTTCAAGATTCCCTCGCGGGTCTCAAAGGACAGGTTCAATCCATTCCATTCTGCGTAACGCTCTTCCAAAAAATCAACCACCCACAAACTTTGTAGATTGTGCTCAAAACCACCATGATCTTTCATGCACTCATTCAAGGCATCTTGACCCGCATGGCCAAAGGGCGTGTGCCCCAGGTCATGCGCCAAAGAAATGGCTTCCACCAAATCTTCATTGAGTTGCAATCTTCTGGCGACCGCTCGCCCAATTTGGGCAACCTCCAGGCTGTGAGTTAAGCGAGTTCGAAAATGATCGCCTTCATGGTTTAAAAAAACTTGCGTCTTGTACTCAAGACGTCTGAAGGCGGTTGAATGAATGATTCTGTCGCGATCTCGTTGAAATGGACTGCGACCAGATTGAGAAGGCTCAGAGGGCTCTGGGTGTAAGCGCCCCAGAGTTTGATCAGAATGGGCAGCGTAACAAGCTAGAGTCATTAATCACACTAACCAACATTCATGGCCTGAAGTGTTTCAATCACGTATCGATCCTCAACCGCTTGAATTTTTGAGCGACCCAATCCATCCAATAAGATGTATCGCACTTCGCCACCTTCAGCTTTTTTATCAACACTCATGAGCTCCATGTACCTGGCTACGCCTAATTGAGGAGGAACAGTTGGCAAATGCAGTGCTTCAATGATTTTCTTTAAACGAAGTGCCTCATCTTGCTTTAGCAAGCCTAAACGAACGGATAAATCAGCGGCCATCACCATACCGCAACCCACTGCTTGACCATGCAACCATTCGCCATAACCCATGCCGGCCTCAATCGCATGACCAAAGGTATGCCCAAAATTGAGAATGGCACGAATACCGCCCTCTTTTTCGTCCTGAGCCACGACTTGAGATTTGATCTCGCAGGAACGTTTGACAGCAAACTCCATGGCGGTGGGATCACATGCATTAAGAGCCGTCTGATTTTTTTCTATCCAATCTAAAAAATTAGAATCAGCGATAGCGCCATGCTTAATGACCTCAGCCAAACCAGCTGCCAATTCCTCAGCCGGCAAAGTTTTTAATGTATTCAAATCTGCAATCACAGCCTGCGGTTGGTAAAACGCACCAATCATGTTTTTTCCAAGCGGGTGATTAATGCCAGTTTTACCGCCTACGGATGAATCAACTTGAGACAGTAAAGTAGTGGGCACTTGAATAAAACGAATACCGCGCATATAGCAAGCGGCAGCGAATCCAGTCATATCGCCAATGACTCCGCCGCCCAAGGCCACCAAAGTCGCTTTGCGATCAGCTGAACTCTCTAACAAACCATCAAAGATTTTTTGTAAAACTTCCCATGTTTTGAACTCCTCACCATCTGGCAAAACAATCAATTTAACTTTTTGCCCCAAGCTTTCTAGTGCTTGAATAACTGATTGTGCGTATAAAGGGGCTACGGTTTCATTGGTGACTACGGCTGTCAACTGGCCTTTGAGATGTTTTTTATACAGCTCAGCCTGACCAATTAAATTGGAGCCAATATGAATGGGGTAACTGCGCTCACCCAAATTGAGTTGAAGTGTGTTCATGAGGAAAGTTCAAATTGCATCATTAGTGTGTTCACCAATTGAGTCACGCTGGGTTTACCAGTGTCAATCACATGATGGGCTGTTTCTCTGTATAAAGGATCGCGAATTGCAAACAATTTCTCTAATGTACCCCTAGGGTCATCATTGTTGAGAAGTGGTCGCCCTTTATCGTTTTTAGTTCGTAACCACAACTCATGTGGCGTAGCTCTTAAATAGACCACCACCCCTCGATCATGAAGACGTTGCCTGTTTTCTGGCAAAAGCACTGCGCCACCGCCCGTTGCTAAAACCAGGTTTTTTTCTTGGGTTAATTCATCAATCACTTGGGCTTCTCTTTTCCTAAAACCCTCTTCACCTTCCATTTCAAAAATGGTCGGAATACGAACACCACAACGCGCTTCTATTTCATGATCAGAATCAACAAAACGTCTTCCTAACTTTTTAGCCAATAAGCGCCCCACGGTGGTTTTACCGGCGCCCATCACTCCAACTAAAAATATGTTTTCAGGAATACTGTTCATACATGAGATTCTACTGAGCCTTTTGACTAGAAACCAAGGTTGGGGTTAAAAAAATTAATAATTCTGTTTTGTCTTTGAATTTGGCTTCCTGTCTAAAAAGAGCGCCGATCAATGGAATGCCACTAAAAAATGGAACCTTGGCATCATCTTTTCGCTCCATCTCTTGAAAGATACCCCCCAAAATGACTGTGCCGCCACTCTCGACCAAAACTTGAGTCTTCACGTGCTTGGTGTCAATCGCAAACCCTTGCTCTGTTTTAAGCCCAATGCTGTCTTTATTGATGTCGACCTCAAGAACAATCATGTGGTTCTTCTGAATACGTGGCTTAACTTCTAAACGAAGGTTGGCTTTCCTGAATTGCACCTTGGTGGCCCCCTGTCCTGCTGCGGATTGATACGGCAATTCGGTACCTTGCTCAATCAGTGCCTGAGTATTTTCAGCAGCCAGAACTCTGGGGTTCGAGACGATATTTCCCAGGCCATTGGATTCAAGGGCAGATAGCTCAATGTTTAGAGCCTGAGTTGCTTGCTTGCCCAACAAGGTAATCGCTGCAGTTCCGGGTTCAAATCCATTGAGGCCTGCTGCAGCCAGTGCATGATTTGACTGAAAACCAGGCGATTGTTGATAGGCTAATTTAGCCCCTAAGTTTTGAGCAAAACGTCGTTCTGCTTCAACAATTCTGGCCTCAATCATGATTTGGCGCAATTCTTGAGAAGATCCATTTTGCCAATGCATGTCTTTTTCTTTTTGGCGTTGATCAAAGTTTTTAAGTTCTTCGTGCGTAGCAATCCACATCACACCCCCATTGATTCGATACGACAGTCCTTTACTGGCAATGACTGCTTCAAAAATTGCCTCCCAAGAACTGTTTTTCATGTGCAGCGATGTTTTACCTTGAACTTTGTCACTCAAAATCAAATTGAAGCCACGCATCTCAGCCAATAACTGCAATAACTGTCGCAATTCAATAGAAGCAAAATGAAGGGTCATAGGTTGATTTTGCAAATGTGTATTGGCAATGCCAGGTAAGGGCTGACCTAATGACGCATAGATAAGAGCCAATAACGCTTTAAGCAACATTCGTTTTGACTTCATTGTGCCGGCTCCATCATGACCACTTTTTGATGACCCTTTTTTGATTCAAGAATTAATCGTTCTTGATCAAAGTGTTTGATGAAGTAATGATGTCCAATAGATTGGCCCAATCGATAAAGACTGGATTGATCCTCAATCTCAATCAAAGCTTTGGGGGACTTGCCCCCTTGAATAGAGCCCCAGTAAGTAATAGGACCAAGCTTTAAAAACTCATCCTCAGCATCTGAACCCATCCCCTCATTACTTTGATGGGGAGTCGATTCCTTAACTTGAGAGGCTTGAACTGGGAATTTTTCGAACTTCACCGTCAATGCCTTGATCTCTTGCCTGATTTGACGAACCAAATTCTTCTGCTCTTGAATACTGAGCGTGTGATTGCTGACCATCAGGACCAAATAAGCCAAAGTCAGCAGATGAATGAGGCTTAAAACAATGATTCCCCGCACCCCAATCAACTTTTTCCAAAGATTGAGTTGAATGAGGTTCTTTAGTTGCGACAATTGAACTAGCCACTCAAAAAGACCGGATGCTTTCTGCTTGGACTGATAAAAATCTTGCTTTAAATGTGATTCGTAAGAATCGGATGTGAGGGCTCTTTTAATCATTGAGAGATTGTCTTGATATCCCTCCTTGCAAAAAGTCAGACAATTGCTGACTAAATGTCAGATTTTTGGCAAATTTTTGTCAGATTTTGTCTGACAATTTTTCAGCACTGTTGATTCAAGCTAACTCTATAATCCAACCATGAGCCAACCACGCCAACCTGTTAGACCTCCCTCACGTTTAGGGGGTGGGCACCATGCCCGCAAACCCAAACGAAACTGGCAACAGTATTTCATTCGCTGGGGAATATTTTTAGGTAGCGCTGGCCTGATCCTAATTGGCTTGGTCATTGTGTATGCCTTGGTCGTAGCCAGACCCAATCTTCCAGACCTAGATACCATCACCGATTACAAACCAAAGATTCCACTTCGTATCTATACAGCTGACAATGCCTTGATTGGTGAGTTCGGCGAAGAACGGCGTAACGTCATCGCTATTGAAGACATGCCGACTTATTTAAAAAATGCGGTCGTAGCCATTGAAGATGAACGTTTTTATGAACATGGCGGTGTTGATTATTGGGGCGTATTAAGAGCCACCTTAGCGAATTTGCGTGGCAGATTAGCCCAAGGTGCTTCAACAATCACCATGCAAGTGGCTAGAAACTTTTTCTTAAGCAATGAAAAGTCATTCAGCCGAAAAATCTATGAAGTTTTGTTGGCTTGGAAGATTGAAGCCAATTTATCGAAAGAACAAATTCTTGAGTTGTACATGAACCAGATTTACTTAGGCCAAAGAGCCTACGGTTTTGGAAGTGCCGCCCAAATTTATTTTGGTAAAGACATTCAAAGAATTTCGATTGCTGAAGCTGCCATGCTTGCAGGTCTTCCTAAAGCCCCGTCTGCATACAACCCGGTAGTGAATTATCGACGTGCAAAAATTCGTCAGGAATATATTTTGCAAAGAATGCGTGATTTGAAAATGATCACGCCCAGCCAATATGAATCCGCCATGAGCGAATCATTGCATGTACGTGGAGTCGGCAGAGAGTTCACTACCAAAGCAGACTTTGCCTCTGAAATGGTTCGACAATTACTCATCAGTGAATATGGCGACGGCATTTACACCCAAGGCATGTCTGTCATTACAACGATTCGCAAATCAGAACAAGAAGCCGCTTACTCCGCAGTTCGTAAAGGCATCATGGATTATGAGTTGCGCCATAAATATCGTGGCCCAGAAGGCTTTATTAAGCTTCCAGAAAACCCCACCGAAAGACAGCGCGCTATTGACGATGTTTTAAGTGACCACCCCAGCAGCGATGATTTACTGGCTGGAGTTGTCATCGAGGCCAATCCAAAAGAAATTCAGGCGGTGATTGCTACAGGCGATACGGTCACCATCAAAGGGGATGACTTGAAATTAGGCGCGGTGGCTTTATCTGAAAAGGCACAGCCTAAACAACAAATCAAACGCGGTGCAATCATTCGTGTGCTTCCATTTGAAGGTCGCTGGCTATTGGCTCAAATGCCTCAAGTTGAAGCGGCATTTGTTGCTCTAGATACTCATGACGGCGGCATTCGAGCTTTGGTAGGCGGATTTGATCACAACAGAAATAAATACAACCACGTTTCTCAAGCACAACGTCAACCGGGTTCATCGTTCAAGCCTTTTGTGTATGCCGCCGCCCTAGAGAAAGGCATCATGCCGAACACGCTTGTGAATGATGCGCCACTATCGATCAGCAGTCTAGAAACAGGTAGTCAAATGTGGGAACCTAAAAACTACGACGGTAAGTTTGAAGGTCAAATGCGTTTACGCACTGCCTTAGCGAAATCGAAAAATTTGGTATCTGTTCGTGTCATTCGAAAAATTGGTCCCAAATATGCACAAAACTTTGTGCAACGATTTGGTTTTGAAGCAGAAAAACATCCCCCTTATTTAACTATGGCTTTGGGCGCTGGCTCAGTGACTCCGTTACAACTAGCGACTGGTTACGGTGTATTTGCGAATGGTGGATATCGGGTTGAGCCTTATCTCATTAGCAAGGTGATTGATGCAAAGGGCAATGTATTGTTTGAAGCAACTCCACCCAAGGCAGGCGATAGTAGTTTGCGAGTTTTAGATGCGCGCACAGCCTTTGTAATGGATAGTCTTTTACAAGAAGTTACTAAAACTGGTACCGCTGCGAGCGCTCGCCCAGCCCTTAGTCGCTCAGACATCGCTGGTAAAACAGGCACCACCAATGAATCAATGGATGCTTGGTTTGCAGGTTATCAGTCTAATATCGTCGCGGTTGCCTGGATGGGATTTGATAAACCCAAAAGCCTAGGTGACCGTGAAACTGGTGGTGGCCTGGCCCTACCGATGTGGATTCGTTACATGAAAACGGCCTTGAATGGCATGCCTGAAACAAGTCGAGCCGTTCCCGCAGGGGTAGCACAACAGGATGGTGATTGGGTGATTCCTGAGTTCATCCCATTCTTTGGCAGAACAACGGTCTTAGAATAAATTCAGATTGGCTTAGATTGGTTGAATTGTCAGCGGTACTTTTGCCTGCGCAGAGGCCAAACGGCTTAACTCACTGAACAACTCAGCACCCGACTTGGTATCTATCCAGAGAGGTTGACTCAAGGTGCCAGCCCAACGGTAATGAAAACCCCCCTCTTTGGCAGCCACCCAAATTTCTTGCAAAGGTGCTTGGGTGTTCACCACAATGACACTTTTGTCTTCAAACTGAATATTCACCACATTGCCGCCCTGACGAGAAATATCAAGATCAAGGTCTGTTTTCTGAAAAGCTTCTTCCAAAGAAGTTTCAATGGCTCTTAAGGTTTTTTCTGCGACAGTGTAAAAAGCGCTATCGGTTAAGGTTTCTACGTTGTTGTTCGTCATTTTTAGATTGGCCATGCTATAGTCAGCGATCACTTATAAACTAATTACTATGCGTTCAATTGTATCTAGGACTTGTATTCTTTGTTTGGCATTGTCCCTTTTAGGATGTGGGGTACGTGGCCCGTTGACTTTACCGAATATTCCACCTAGCCCAACGGCCCCCGAAAAAGCAGAACCCACTGAAAAACAATGGCCGCCCGCCAAGGATTCAAAATGAGCCAAATTCCTCACTTAAATGGATTTTCCATTAAAAATAACGAGTGGCACGCAGAAAATGTTCCTTTATCGGCTATTGCAGAACAATATGGAACGCCAGCCTATGTCTATAGCAAAAAAGCCTTGACTGATGCATTCAACGCTTATGAAAAAGCTTGCATCAAGCCAAATGGACAACGTCGTGCTCAAGTTCACTATGCCATGAAGGCCAATAGTAATTTGGCCATTTTGAATGTATTTGCAAAACTAGGGGCTGGTTTTGATATCGTCAGCGCAGGCGAATTAGCCAGAGTATTGGCCGCTGGCGGCTCTGCCAAAAAAGTAGTTTTTTCAGGCGTAGGCAAAAGTAAATCTGAAATGATCGCCGCCCTCAAGGCTGGCGTGAAATGTTTCAATCTTGAATCGATACCCGAACTATCTAGGCTCAATGAAGTCGCGGCGAGTTTGGGCATGAAGGCGCCGATCTCATTACGCGTGAATCCTGATGTAGATCCAAAAACACATCCGTACATTTCAACGGGCTTAAAAGGCAATAAGTTTGGTATTGCCTATGATGAAGTGATCAAGACTTATCAAGCAGCGGCACAAATGAGTCATTGTGAGATTGTCGGAATTGACTGCCACATCGGATCACAAATCACAGAAATTAGTCCTTACTTAGACGCCTTAGATCGAGTACTTGATTTAATTAAAGCACTGGCTGATCAAGGAATTCAGATTCATCATTTAGATATTGGTGGCGGATTAGGCATCAGTTACACCAGTGAAACTCCACCAGCGATCACTGAGTTTGCCAACACCTTGTTAGATCACATTGAAGCCAAAGGTTTTGGTCATCTTGAGGTGTTATTTGAACCAGGACGATCATTGGTTGGCAACGCAGGTTTGCTACTAACCACCATTGAATACCTCAAGCCAGGTGAAACAAAAAACTTTTGCATTGTGGATGCTGCCATGAATGATTTAATGCGCCCCGCAATGTACGACGCCTATCATGCAATCGTTCCTGTGAAATTATCTAATCAAAGTAAGGCAAATTCTGTCAGCTATGACATTGTGGGTCCCATTTGCGAATCTGGTGACTGGTTGGGCAAAGATCGTGAGTTAGCTGTGCAGCCTGGCGATTACTTGGCGATTCTTTCTGCGGGTGCTTATGGTTTTACGATGAGCTCAAACTACAACACACGTGGCAGAGCAGCTGAAGTGATGGTTGATGGCGATCAAGTTCACATCATTAGAGAGCGTGAAACAATCGAGAGTCTATTTGCCAATGAAAAACTGCTACCCAATTAATTGAGGTAGCAGTCAATGATGGACTTCAAGTGAATACTTGAAGTCCTATGGCTTACAGAGTTCCGTAGCTATGCAAGCCAGACAAGAACATGTTGACGCCAATGAAAGCAAAGGTGGTCACAAACAAACCAATCAATGCCCACCAAGCGGCCACAATGCCACGCAAGCCCTTCATCAAACGCATGTGTAACCAGGCGGCATAATTCAACCAGACAATCAATGCCCAGGTTTCTTTAGGATCCCAACTCCAATACCCACCCCATGCTTCAGCGGCCCACAAGGCACCCAAAATAGTAGCGATGGTGAAGAAGGCAAAACCCACTGC
>JALRCP010000167.1 GCA_023257325.1 Polynucleobacter sp.
AATAAAAAGAATGTATGAGTAAATAAACAGATAGATGAATTGATAGAGAGATGAATAGATCAATAAAAAAAGTCTGCCGAAGCAGACTTTTTTATTGGCAGACACCGAAGTGATTCGGCACCAGATGTTTTACACCAACATATCAGCCCAGATGTTTCTGGCCCATGCATTGGCATACTCACCTTCCAATGGATTGGCTGCGGCAGAAACGCCACCTGATCCAGGTACAGTAACCATGGTTTTCTTAGCAGCATCATAGGTATGAACGCTGGCCACGTGAACCACATCCTGCGCAGACACAAAGCTGTAGCAAGTGTTGTTGTACACCGGTAATTGATTCACTTCGGCACCACTCAAGATTGCAACCACAGCGGCCGCACATGTCTTACCGTGTTGATTGGCCATGTGACCAGACTTTGGCATACCTGGAGCGATTTGGATTGAATCACCCAAAACGTGAACGTTTGGTGCCACTTTTGACTCGAAAGTTAAGAAATCTACTTCACACCAACGACCATTCATATTGGCCAAACCAGTTTTCACGGCAATTGAACCTGCACGCATTGGCGGTAATACGTTCAAGACGTCTGCCTTGATGTCGTCATTGAATTCAAACTTCAAGGTTTTGCCCTTAACGTCCACATCGGTCAAGTTGTGTTTAGGGCGATATTCCACCATGCCAGCGTAACGACGAGACCATGCCAACTTAAACAAACCTGGCTTTGATGTCACATCGTCATTGGCATCCAAGATGAGCACCTTGCTCTTTGGCTTGTTCTTTTGGAAATAATCAGCCACTTGGCAAGCACGCTCGTATGGTCCTGGAGGGCAACGGTATGGCGCCAAAGGAATTGAAATGGCAAATACGCCACCATTCTTCATGCTTTCCAATTGCTTTCTTAAGGCAACAGTTTGCTCACCGGCTTTCCATGCATGGAGAACTTCGTTCTGTGCGTTTGGCTTCAACATGCCAGGCAATTTGTCGTAAGTTAAATCAATGCCTGGAGAAACAATCAAGCGATCGTAGAACAATGTTGAACCACCGGCTAATTTGACTTGCTTTTTAGCAACGTCAATAGATACCACAGAGTCTTTCACGAGCTTCACACCGTGGTTCTTGCTCAAACCGGCGTATGAAACAGTGATGTCTTCCATTTTCTTGCTGCCACCGATCACCAAATTCGACAATGGGCAAGAAATGAAGTTTTGATTCGGCTCAATCAGGGTGACATCGGCTGTGTAGTTTGAAAACTTGCGTACATATTTCGCTGCCGTTGCACCACCGTAGCCACCACCAATCACGATGACTTTGGCATTTTTAGCGTCAATTTGTGTTGAAGCACAACCTACTAGAGTTGTTGCAGCAGCACCCGCACCTACTAATTGTATAAATTCGCGTCTTTGCATGATCAACTCCTAATTATTTTGTTTTAGCGACTGGTTTTTCGGCTGGCAAAGCAGCGAAGTAAGCAGAGATTTGTTCAATCTGCTCGTCGGTGTAGCCTTTGCTGAGTTGATGCATGATCGAAGCTGTGCGCTTACCTGTTTTGTACTCATTCATTTTTTTGATGAGCTCAGCTTTACTCTGACCGGCCAAACTCGCCATACCACCTTCAGAATAACCATCGGTACCGTGACAGGCTGAGCAGGAAGCTGCCCACTGTTTGACTTGAAGACTTTGAGCTTGGGTCAAAGTTGTTGTTCCTAGTAGACTCACAAATAAGCCCGCCATCAACATAGATGACTTTTTAATCAATGAATAATTCATATTCCCCCCTTTGATAACACATTGATTTTAAACAATGACACCTGATTGATATGTTGGGGTTTAACCCTACAATTAATTAGCTTATTTTTGTAACTGTTGAATTATCTATAAGTGGCTATGGCATTGCAACGCCATAATTCTTATACCGATATTCAAAATCAATCTAAGAGAAGGTCAATTATTTTGAGTTCTTCTTTTGGGCGTATCTGGCCAAATCGGCAAAATCCAAATCCACCATCAAACCATAGTCTTTTTGAATCACTCGACCTTGAGAATTGATGACATACAACTCAGGAACCCCTCGACGCTTACCAATCGCTTTGGCCAATTCTGGAGTCATCATGACTACGGGAAAACTGTACTGATGTCTATCCATGTAATCTTTGACCAACTCAGCGCGACGATCAATTGAAATGGTGATGATGTTGAGTTGATTCGCCGGCACTTGTTGCCTTAACTGCTGCAAATTCTTATTCTGAGCTCTGCAATAAGAACACCAAGTGGCCCAGACCTGCACGATGGTGTTTCTTTGGGCCCAATCATCAGGCGTAAAAGTCTGGCCTTGGAGTGATTGAATCTTCCCCAATGCGAGGGTATCACCCACTTCAATGGCATGCACATGACTGACTGAACATGCCAACACCATCCATGCGAGCAAAGACTTGAACACGAATGATCGCATCAATGCATCAAAAGAAAGCTTGAATATTGGTTTGTGCGCGACCCAAAATCAAGGCATGAATGTCATGGGTTCCTTCATAAGTATTCACCACCTCTAAATTCACCATGTGTCTTGCCACGCCGTATTCATCAGAAATGCCATTGCCACCCATCA
>JALRCP010000178.1 GCA_023257325.1 Polynucleobacter sp.
AAGCCATCTGCAACCGTCAAATGAAGTTCTTTGGCATCCCGCATGAAAGCCGTTTCTTTGCCATAGACCATGTCATACGCCAACGTCTTGGCATGACTCAATAGTTTTAAATTTTCAATGCCAATGGGTGATTCGTGACCCAAGCCAGACGCCGTGGCATTGATGATTAAATCAAATGAATGTTGCTTGTCTTTTTCTTGGGTTAACTGCTGCAATGACATGGCTTGTAATTGAATTTGAGCTGACTGAGCGCTGGCTTGAAACTGAAGGACCAACTGCTCTGCTTTCTGATGGGTGCGGTTAGAAATAATGAGTTTGGCAATACCCTCAGCCATCAATGGCTGAATCACTCCCTGCGCAGCCCCGCCCGCCCCCAACAAAAGAACCTTAGAACCTTTTAAGGATTGACCACTTTGTTTTAATAGCTTTGTTAAATCTCGAGTTAAACCCAAGCCATCGGTGTTATCACACCAAAGAACACCCTCTTTTTTCCAAAGAACATTGGCTGCTTGCGCCAATTGCGCACGCTCAGTTTTTCTCTCAGCTAGCTCAAAAGCTTCTAACTTAAATGGCACCGTGACATTCAAACCCTTCCCACCATGCTGAAAAAATTCTTGCACAGTGGTTTTAAACGCATTGAGTTCAGCATAGATCTTTCCGTAATGGATGGCTTGTTGGGTTTGCTGGGCAAAATGGCTATGTATCAACGGTGATCGACTATGCGCAATGGGGTTGCCAATTACCGCGTAAACATCTTTACTGGGGTAATCTTGTGGATTGACGTGATCGTTTGACAATGGCTTCATTGGATTTTTTTGAGTTGATTCAGTGTATCAATTTTTTAAATCTAATTTCAGCTCACCACCCTCGCGCGTGAACTCAAAAGTCGAGACCCAATCCAATACGTCAATTTGACGACGCATGGCGTCCGTAAATCGACCAAAAGGAGCTGCTGACCGAATAATCGCCACCGCTTGGCGATCTAATTCTTGATTACCGGATGACTTCATGATGATGACAGCTTCTTTGATTTTTCCGCCCTGTTGATTTTCTTTGGCCAAACGCCCTTGCTGATCGACACTGACCATCAAGACCAAACTTCCATAGAGGGCTTTACCCTGAACTCGCGGAAAATTAACTGTGCCATGTGCTTCAATTTGTTTGCGCATGGCATCGTAGTACTGTGCAAAGACCACTGATTTGGCGCTGGTAGCCGTGACCACCGCACGTCTGGGTTGTTGACCATTCATTTGCAAGCGCTTGGCCAACTCCGCCTCTAAAGGATTGGCTTCAGTTTTGGTTTCAGAACTTTTCCCAGTCACTGTGGTGGGTTGATTTTCTCGGCCTGACTTTAGCTGTGAAAGCAAACGCGTTTGCTCTGCTTGCATTTTTTCTAATTGCTGCGCCAATTGTGGGTCTGCACGGCGCAATGCACTGGCATGGGTATTTACTGACTCTCCGCCACCATTCAAATCCGCCTGAGCCAAACGTTTCGCTTCTGCAGGCGGAGCACTACGAGCATTCACCAAAACCACGCTCAAGGGGGTTTTCAAACGTCGCTCCTGTTCAGTCTCATCATGCCATTGAAAGGCTAAAAAAATAAGGTGTAACACCAACGAGACGACCAAAGCGATAAGCATGGGGCGCTTCCACTCGCGCCAATCCAATTGAATGAAACTATTCAGAAGAAGTCGGCTTTGCATCCTGCACTCCGTCTTTCGCTACATCAGTAACTTCAACAACTTCAGAATCATCCATGTCTTCAGAGTCTGATAAGTCTTCAACTTCTGCTGCTTGTAATAAGCCCAGATAACGTACGCTAGCTTCTAAGGATAAGAAATCAATGTCCTTTACCTCAACTTCTGCTCTTGCACCACGACCTTGCTCCGCCAATTCAGGCACCGTTAAACGCAGGGGAATTTCTTCTATACGTGCTTGCCCATCTTTGAGATGGCGAACCACCCCCTTCCATGGCAGACCGATTTGCTTTAAATACTGGAAACACCAATAACGCTCCATCTGATTTTGATATTCAGCATAAGCTGCATAGGTGCCATCAAAGTCAGCGGCAATCGCCATCAAGTCAGCATCTTTTGGTTTAAATGGTGCCACC
>JALRCP010000193.1 GCA_023257325.1 Polynucleobacter sp.
TCTTGAAGGTATAAATTTTTAACAAACAACAAACTGATATTACATAGGAAATAGCATGAAAGTTTTTTACGATAAAGACGCAGATTTATCTTTGATCAAAGGTAAACAAGTAACAATTATTGGTTACGGTTCACAAGGCCACGCTCATGCACAGAACTTAAATGATTCTGGCGTGAAGGTAACAGTTGGTTTACGTAAAGGTGGCGCATCTTGGAATAAAGCTGCTAATGCTGGTTTACAAGTTAAAGAGGTTGCTGAAGCTGTTAAGGGCGCTGATGTTGTGATGATGTTATTGCCTGACGAGCAAATCGCTGAGGTGTACAACAAAGAAGTTGCTCCTAACATCAAGGCTGGAGCAGCTTTAGCATTTGCCCACGGTTTTAACGTTCACTACGGTCAAGTGATTCCACGCGCAGACGTTGACGTGATCATGATCGCTCCAAAAGCGCCAGGCCACACAGTGCGTGGTACATACGCTCAAGGTGGCGGTGTGCCTCACTTGATCGCTGTGCATCAAGACAAGACTGGTTCTGCTCGTGATGTTGCTTTGTCATATGCAACAGCTAACGGTGGTGGCCGTGCTGGCATTATCGAAACAAACTTCCGTGAAGAAACTGAGACTGACTTGTTCGGTGAGCAAGCTGTTTTGTGTGGCGGTACAGTTGAATTGATCAAAGCTGGTTTTGAGACATTGGTTGAAGCTGGTTACGCTCCAGAGATGGCTTACTTTGAGTGTTTACATGAGTTGAAGTTGATTGTTGACTTGATCTACGAAGGTGGTATCGCCAACATGAACTACTCAATTTCTAATAACGCTGAGTATGGTGAGTATGTCACTGGCCCACGTGTTGTGACTGAAGATACTAAAAATGCTATGCGTCAGTGTTTGAAAGACATTCAAACAGGTGAGTATGCGAAGAGCTTCATTTTGGAAAACAAAGCGGGTGCTCCAACCTTGATTTCTCGTCGTCGTTTGACTGCTGAGCATCAAATTGAAGAGGTGGGTGGCAAGTTACGTGCCATGATGCCTTGGATCGCTAAAAACAAATTGGTTGACCAAACTAAGAACTAATTGAAGCAAAATAAAATCCAGAAAGAGAGTTAGCATGGCCGTTCATTACCCGCACCCTATCATTGCAAAAGAAGGGTGGCCTCATGTGGCCATTGCGGGTTTTGTTCTGTTTGTGATTCATTCATCAGCAGGTTGGGCATGGTCTTGGCCTTTCTGGATTATTTTTATTTTTGTTCTACAGTTCTTTAGAGACCCTGGCCGTTTAGTCCCATTGGTGAAAGATGCCGTTCTTTCACCGGCGGATGGTCGAGTCATTATTGTTGAAAAATCATTTGATCCCTATGCCAATCGTGAAGCGCTAAAAATCAGTGTCTTCATGAATGTATTCAATGTGCACTCAAATCGTTCCTCTGTGAATGGCACAGTCAAGCGCATTGAATATTTCCCTGGCAAATTTGTGAATGCGGATTTAGATAAAGCGTCCTCAGAAAATGAACGCAATGCAGTCGTGATTGACGCGAATGGTCAAACCATTACTTTGGTCCAAGTGGCTGGTTTAATTGCTAGAAGAATTCTTTGTTACGCTCATTTGGGTGACAAGCTTAAAAAAGGTGAGCGTTACGGTTTTATCCGTTTTGGGTCACGAGTGGACGTTTATTTGCCGCTAACAGCGGAACCTATGGTGAGTGTGGGCGATAAAGTTTCGGCGACCAGTACGGTACTAGCCAAATTGCCCGGATTGGACTAAAAAGTAGTCTATGACGACATTTCGACGTAGAAAACCAAGACTGACTAAAAATTTACCTAGCAATGTGACGCCCTTGCGTCGCAATGACTGGAATGGCCCTGAGCAAGAAAATTTGGGTCGCCCTCGCAATCGAGGCATCTATTTATTGCCCAATGCATTTACAACCGCCAATCTATTTTGCGGCTTTTTTGCCATCGTGCAAGCCATGAACCAACGTTTTGAGATTGCCGCGATTGCTATTTTTGTGGCCTTGGTCATGGACGGTATGGATGGTCGCGTAGCGCGTATGACCAACACACAAAGTGCTTTTGGTGAGCAATACGATTCTTTAACCGATATGGTTTCTTTTGGTGTGGCTCCTGCTTTGATTGCTTACGAGTGGGTTCTTAAAGATTTGGGTAAATGGGGTTGGTTGGCTGCATTTGTTTATTGTGCGGGAGCGGCTTTGCGTTTGGCGCGCTTTAACACCAACATTGGCGTGGTTGATAAACGATTTTTTCAAGGCTTACCAAGTCCAGCAGCAGCTTCTTTGATCGCTGGTTTTGTTTGGTTGGCTGTAGATAATAAATTGCCTGTCAAAGAGTTGGCTTTGCCTTGGTTCATGTTTGCTTTGACCATTTATGCGGGTATTACGATGGTTTCAAATGCCATGTTCTACAGTGGTAAAGCCTTAGATGTGAGGTATCGTGCCCCATTTGGCGTCATGATCTTGGTGATTTTGGGCTTTGTCTTGGTCTCCAGCGATCCGCCGGTTGCTCTATTTGGTTTATTTGTGGCTTACGCCTTGTCTGGTTATGTTTTCTGGGTTTGGCAAAAAATTGTCTTGCCTAAGAAAAAAGCTTCAGATATGCTTTCTGACAATTGATTCAAATTTGTGTATATTGGAGTTTATGAATACAAGCTTGTCACTGCTACTACTATTAGGACTAGGTCAAAACCTGGGGTCAGTGCACGCTTAAGCATTTAGAGTCAAAGCAAACAAACACGAACCCCAGTCAAGCTGGGGTTTTTTATTTAAAGAATTGGGCAAGTTGGAGAGTAAATCATGACAGACAAATTAATCATTTTTGACACCACATTAAGAGACGGTGAGCAATCTCCTGGCGCTTCGATGACCAAGGATGAAAAGGTCAGAATCGCAAGGCAGCTTGAGCGTCTTCGCGTGGACGTGATTGAAGCCGGTTTTGCTGCTAGCTCCGATGGTGACTTTGCTGCCATTCAAGCGATTGCTGGTGTGGTCAAAGATTCGACCGTGTGTTCTTTGGCTAGAGCCAATGATCGTGACATTGGTCGTGCCGCTGAAGCTTTGAAGTCTGCGAATGCCAAGCGTATACACACCTTCATTGCCACTTCGCCTTTGCACATGGAAAAGAAATTGCGCATGACCCCTGATCAAGTATTTGAGCAGGCTAAGGCAGCGGTTCGTTTTGCACGCAATCACACCAATGACATTGAGTTTTCTCCAGAGGACGGTTATCGCTCAGAAGTTGATTTCTTGTGCCGTGTTTTGGAAGCGGTAATCAAGGAAGGTGCTACAACCATCAATGTGCCTGATACGGTGGGGTACGCAGTACCAGAGCTTTACGGCAACTTCATCAAGACTTTGCGCGAGCGTATTCCTAACTCTGATAAAGCAGTATGGTCTGTGCACTGCCACAATGACTTGGGGATGGGTGTGGCCAACTCATTGGCGGGAGTGAAGATCGGTGGCGCACGTCAAATTGAGTGCACCATCAATGGTTTGGGCGAGAGAGCTGGCAATACTTCTTTGGAAGAGGTGGTGATGGCCATCAAAACTCGCAAAGATTATTTTGACTTGGCAGTGGGCATTGATACCACTCAAATCGTACCTGCATCAAAAATGGTTTCTCAAATCACTGGCTTTGTGGTGCAACCCAATAAAGCAGTGGTGGGGGCCAATGCATTTGCTCACGCCTCAGGCATCCATCAAGATGGCGTCTTAAAAGCACGTGACACCTACGAAATCATGCGAGCAGAAGATGTGGGTTGGGCTGCTAATAAGATTGTTTTGGGTAAATTATCAGGTCGCAATGCCTTTAAACAACGTTTGCAGGAGTTGGGGATTGAGTTGGAATCTGAAGCAGATTTGAACGATGCTTTCTCTCGTTTCAAGGCTTTGGCTGACCAAAAGGCGGAGATTTTTGACGAAGATATCACTGCAATTGTTGGTAACAATGCTGAGGAAGCTAGTGACTACTATCGTTTTATCTCTTTGTCACAAAGGTCTGAGACAGGTGAGCGCCCATTTTCTAAGGTTATATTCAAATCAGGCGGTGAAGAATTTGTTTCTGAGGCTGAAGGCAATGGGCCTGTTGATGCCACCCTCAACGCCATCGAATCCAAGGTGAAAAGTGGCGCTGAACAGTTGTTGTATTCAGTCAATGCCATCACAACGGGGACAGAGTCACAAGGTGAAGTGACGGTTCGCCTTGCCAAGGGGGGGCGAATTGTTAATGGAGTGGGAACGGATCCAGATATTGTGGCGGCATCAGCCAAAGCTTATTTGGCGGCTTTAAACAAACTTCATGACCCTGCACAGCAGAAATTAAACGCCCAAATGGCGGTTTAAAGGCAGATTTGGCCCAATTAAAGTCAAAACAGGCTATAATTTGGGCTCTTTCGGGTCATTGGCCTAAAAGAATATAGAAAGACGCCCAATTCAAAGGAATTCATTTCATTGAATTTGGTTTTTACAATTCGCACGACATCTTGGGTAAGAACCTGATTCAATATCAGTTCAAGCTCGAATGTTCGCAAGTATGGAGTTTAAAAATGGCTATTCTTACAGCTGATAAAGCTGTTATTGTTAAAGATAACGCACGTGCAGCAAACGACACAGGCAGTCCTGAAGTTCAAGTTGCTTTGTTAACTGCTCGCATCAATGATTTAACACCTCATTTCAAAGCGAATGCTAAAGATCATCACAGCCGTCGTGGTTTGTTGAAGATGGTTAGCCGTCGTCGTCGTTTGCTCGACTATTTGAAGGGTAAAGATTTTGATCGTTATCGCGCTTTGATTGAAAAGCTCGGTCTACGTAAGTAATACCGAAAATGCCTGCCTCAGTGATACTTTGGCAGGCATTATCGTTTAGAGCGGTCGGTGGCTGCTCGCAGTAACGGAACCGTGTCATTCCAAGGACAGGTTAATTCCCCCTCCTAGCCTTTCCTTGGAATGGCATCCTTACTCCGCAAAGCCCCCAATGCTCCAGTGCTGCCATAGCGCTGCTATTTCTATGGCAAATGTTGATTGGAGATATACATAAATGACGATGTTTAATAAAGTAGTTAAGAGCTTCCAGTGGGGCTCAC
>JALRCP010000201.1 GCA_023257325.1 Polynucleobacter sp.
CTGTGGTTTCGCCACTGATGCTAGCATTGACGACTTGCCAATGAGGGTGATCTTTTTGCAGACGAGCTTCTAACAGTTTGACCCAACCAGTGCCTCGTGGTAAACCGTACTCAGCCGAAAGGCTATCGCCTAAAATCAACACTTTGGAAGATTGCGCATAGAGTGTGGGGCTATTGATTAAACCCATGCACAATAGAGCAAAGACCATTACCATGTGGTTCATCTGACGAAACATCCACTGAAACGATTTCATTTCATTCAAATTCAAGCTCTCCTATGCAGGCCACCTCACTCAAAACTGTTCTAGAAGTATCGCATTTAGCAAAAACGGTCGATACCGTGGATGGTCCGTTGACTATTTTGCACGATATCAACTTTTCAGTGAGTGAGTCTGAAAGCTTAGCCATTGTGGGTGCCAGTGGCTCGGGTAAAAGCACGCTTTTAGGTCTCTTGGCAGGTCTTGATACCCCAAGCTCTGGAAACGTCCTACTGATGGGTCAAGATATTTCTGGTGCCAATGAGGACAAGCGCGCCGAGATCAGGGCGCATCATGTGGGTTTTGTTTTTCAGTCGTTTCAGTTGATTGATCACTTGACCGCTCAAGAGAATGTGCAATTACCCCTTGAATTAACCGGCATGCCCAGAGCAGAAGCGGCCGCAAAATCCAAGGTGTGGCTAGAAAAAGTCGGTTTGGGGCAACGACTCAAGCATCGCCCCAAAACCTTGTCTGGAGGAGAGCAACAACGTGTGGCACTGGCCCGTGCTTTTGTGACTGAGCCAGACATGCTGTTTGCGGATGAGCCCACGGGCAGTTTGGACGAACAAACAGGGGCCAGAATCATTGATTTGTTGTTTCAACTCAATCAAGAGTTGGGCTCTACCTTAATTTTGGTGACCCACGACATGGCCTTGGCAACGCGCTGTCAGCGTCAGATGGTCTTAAATGCTGGGCGGATCGTTTCAGGTGCTTAATTTAAGCCCAAAAAAGCCAAAAAAGCTTTAAAAACAAGAGCTCGGATTCTATTCGTTTTATAATTCTAGGATGCCTGCAAATCGTCGTTTTTTAAGTCTAAACGGGGCCGAAGCCCTTTCTTCATTTCGCCAACAGCGTCTTTTAAGTTCCTTATCAGAGCAAGGTGTTGAGCTCACTCAGATCCAAGCGCAATTTGTGCATTTTGTGTGGTCCAACGGTGATATTTCCGGTGAATCACTGAGTGTCCTCAAAGGTTTATTGAACTATGGCGAGCCCTTCACTCTCAAAGAAGCCAAGGGTTTATTTGCAGGTCAATCAGATCAAGCCGTGGTGGCCCCTCGGATTGGAACAATTTCACCCTGGGCCAGTAAAGCCACCGACATTGCTCATCACTGTGGTCTAGACGTTTTGCGGATTGAACGCGGTGTCCAGTTTTTCTGGACCAGTAAAAAAGCGTTGAACGAAGCTCAGCGCCAGGCAGTTTTGGCAGCGATTCATGATCGCATGACAGAAATCACCTTGCCAAGCATTGATGCAGCCGCTGAGCTCTATCAAACTTTGGCGGATAAACACTTCACCCGCATTGATATTTTGCAAGGTGGCAAAGCCGCCTTGGAAGAGGCCAATACGGTCATGGGTTTGGCTTTATCGGACGATGAAGTTGATTACTTGGTGGATAACTTTAAAAAGCTCAATCGCAACCCAAGCGATGTTGAGCTGATGATGTTTGCTCAAGCCAATAGCGAGCATTGCCGCCACAAAATCTTTAACGCCACTTGGACAATTGATGGTTTAGAACAAGACAAGTCTTTGTTTGCGATGATTCGCAATACTCATCAACTGCAACCCAAGGGCACAGTGGTGGCGTATTCAGATAACTCCGCCATCATGGTAGGTTGTGAGGCAGAAGTTTGGGCTCCGAATGAGCAACATGAATACGTCAAAAAAACCAGACTCACTCACACCTTGATGAAGGTGGAAACTCACAACCATCCCACAGCGATTGCGCCATACCCAGGTGCCTCAACGGGCTCAGGCGGTGAGATTCGTGATGAAGGAGCGACCGGCATCGGTGGCAAACCCAAAGCAGGTTTGTGTGGTTTCTCGGTATCAAACTTGAATTTGCCTGGCAGTCAGTTGCCATGGGAGCAAATGGCTTATGGCAAACCAGAGCGTATTGCTTCACCTCTTCAGATCATGATTGAAGGTCCTTTGGGCGGTGCGGCATTCAATAATGAATTCGGTCGTCCTAATTTAGGTGGTTACTTCCGTGT
>JALRCP010000169.1 GCA_023257325.1 Polynucleobacter sp.
CACGATCCCACAAACGAGCCACACCATGGTGATACTCACCTTTGGTATTGGCATATTCTGATTCAAGTGAATACATGCCCGCTCCAGCATGGGTGTCGATCACCCAATAAGGCTTATCTTTTTGATTCATGTAGAGCAAAATTTGGCGCAACACACAGTGCTTCAGAACATCCGCATGGTTACCTGCATGAAAGGCGTGACGGTAGGCAAGCATGTTGAGGGAATCTAATTGGGAATTCTGAGGGAGTTGGGCTTGGTGCCGCGGGACGGACTCGAACCGTCACACCTTTTGGGCGGGAGATTTTGAGTCTCCTGTGTCTACCAATTTCACCACCGCGGCATGCTGAGCTGCTTGAAAAGTATTCAAGCAAGACCGCGATTATGCCTCAAGTACCTTGAGAAGTGAAGAAGTGTCGTCATACCCCCATCCTGCATCCATCAACTTTTGAAGTTGCAAAGCCACTGTTTGCAAGGCTGGCATGTCTAAATGAGCCTTGCTGGCAGCATCTTTGACCAAGAAAAAATCTTTGGCGTGCAAACGTGCTTCAATGCCCGCTTTGAAATCTCGACTGACCATCTTAGGCCCCATGAGATCGAGCATTCTGCTGCCAGCCATTCCCCCTGAAATTGCCTGAAATACTTTTTGCAAATCAGCGCCATTGGCTGCAGCAAAACGCAGTGATTCTGCCACTCCTTGAATGGTGATGACTTGTGCAATTTGATTGGAGAGTTTGGCAACTTGACCATGCCCCACACCTCCAATATGAGTGACCGCCTTGGTGTAGTGTTTGACGATTTCTTTCGCTTTGGCCACATCTGCATCCGAGCCCCCCATCATCATGACCAAAGCGCCCTCTGCAGCTGCTTTTGCGCCACCGCTGACAGGGGCATCTACGTAGCCAATTCCTTTGCTTGCCATCACAGCAGCAATGTCTTTAGTACCCTGGGGATCAATGGTGCTGTGATCCATGCAAATGGCTCCTGCTTTCGCCGTCTGAATCACCGGGTCTTTACCCGCATGCAAAACTTCAGCCACATCCTGAGTGCTCATCACATTCGTAATAATGAAATCCGCACCTTCTGCAGCTTGCGCAGGCGTATGACAGGCAATAGCGCCCGCATCCACAAGATGCTTGGCCTCATTTTGAAATACCTCAGGACGCCTGGCGTATATCCGCAGTTGGTGTCCCGCTTTTAAAAGAAAGCCCACCATGGGGCGACCCATGTTTCCTAAACCAATGAATGCAATCGTGCTCATTTTTATTAATCCTTACTTATGGCAAGAAAATGGTTGAACCGGTGGTTTGACGATTTTCTAAGTCTCGATGGGCTTGTGCAGCATCTTGCAAAGCGTACTTTTGATTGATCTCAATTTTGATTTTGCCACTCATGACTTTGTCAAATAACTCGGAAGACATGGGCTCTAACAAACTTCGATCATGGGCATAGGTCATGACCGTTGGTCGAGTTAATTTCAATGAACCTTTGACTCCCAAGATACCAACATCAATGGGTGGAACAGGGCCTGAGGCATTGCCATAAGTCACCATCATGCCGCGCGGCTTGATGCAATCCAAGGACTGCATGAAAGTATCCTTACCAATCGAGTCATACACCACGTTGACACCTTTTCCATGGGTTAACTCACGCGTTCTTGCCACAAAGTCTTCTTGTTTGTACAAAATGGTGTGATCACAACCATAAGACTTGGCCAGCGCAGCTTTTTCTTCAGAGCCCACCGTGCCAATCACAGTAGCCCCCAATAATTTGAGCCACTGCATCGCAATCAAGCCAACGCCACCAGCTGCTGCATGAAAGAGGACCGTATCACCTGGCTTAACTTGGTAGCTGTCAGTCAACAAATACTGAACGGTGAGTCCTTGCAACATCATGGCGGCGCCCATTTCAAAAGAAATCGCATCAGGTAACTTGACCACGATGTCCGCTGGCATCACGCGCACTTGTGAGTAGGCACCGGCTGGTTTACCTGCGTAGGCCACGCGATCACCTGCTTTGAGATGTTTGACATGAGAACCCACCGATTCAACAATGCCCGAGGCTTCCATGCCAAGCCAGCCCGGTAGCGGTTGTGGATAAACACCTTTACGAAAATAAACGTCAATGAAGTTCAAGCCAATCGCTTGATGCTGAATACGAACCTCATCAGGACCAGGTTCTGCGACCTCAATATCAACCCATTTCAAGACCTCTGGGCCACCGACTTCCATCATTTTGATGGCTTTTGACTGAATCACGCTCATGTTGTCTCCTGTTTTTATTGATTTGTTTTTAGTTAATTTTTTTGGTTTTTTAGCTCATCAGGTCTTAATTTGCCTAAAATTACGAACTTAGCTAAATATATAGCAATTCTTCAATCAAAGTTATCCAGGGAGTATTTATGGCCGGTCATTCCAAATGGGCCAATATTCAGCATCGCAAAGGACGCCAAGACGAAAAACGCGGCAAGATTTGGACGAAGCTCATTCGTGAAATCACCGTGGCGGCCAAAATGGGTGGCGGTGATGTGGCAACCAATCCACGATTGCGCTTAGCGATTGATAAAGCCAAAGATTCCAATATGCCCAATGACAACGTGCAACGTGCGATTGCACGAGGCACAGGCTCTTTAGAGGGTGTGAACTACGAAGAAATCCGTTATGAAGGTTATGGTTTGAATGGCGCAGCGGTGATTGTGGATGCCCTCACCGATAACCGTACCCGCACCGTGGCCGAAGTCAGACATGCGTTTACCAAGCATGGCGGTAATTTAGGCAGTGATGGCTCCGTAGCCTTTTTATTCAAACATTGCGGCCGCATGTTTTTTGCACCCGGCACCTCAGAAGATGCTTTGATGGAAGCAGCACTAGAAGCAGGTGCAGAAGATGTGATTACTCAAGAGGATGGCTCGATTGAAGTGGTCACCCCTCCGTACGAATTTGCACAAATTAAAGATATCCTAATCTCAAAAGGCTTTACACCAGAACTGGGTGAAGTCACGATGCGCCCTGATACAGAAACTGACTTATCAGGCGAAGATGCCGTCAAGATGCAAAAACTATTAGACGCACTGGAAGCCTTGGACGATGTTCAAGAAGTATTCACCAATGCCTCAATTGAGTAAACAATTTATTAGTTAGTCAGCCAAATAACGAGAGTATTTATGAAAATTTTAGTCGTGGGTTCTGGTGGTCGCGAACATGCTTTGGCATGGAAATTGGCTCAATCTGCAAAAGTTCAAAAAGTATATGTGGCCCCAGGCAATGGTGGCACCGCCACCGCAGCTGCAAAAAATATGGGCATTGAAAATTTGGCCATCACTGATTTGAATGCCCTAGCCCATTTTGCTCGCGATGAAAAAATTCACTTAACCGTGGTGGGTCCAGAAGCTCCCTTAGCGGGCGGTATTGTGGATATTTTCAGAGCCCAAGGTTTGCGTATTTTTGGCCCAACACAAAAAGCAGCTCAATTGGAATCTTCTAAGGATTTTGCAAAAGCGTTCATGAAACGCCACAACATTCCAACCGCGGAATATCAAACGTTTTCAGACATCCAAGAAGCTCATGCCTACATTGATCTCAAAGGAGCTCCTATCGTTGTGAAAGCCGATGGTTTGGCAGCCGGCAAAGGAGTGGTGGTGGCGATGACACTTGAAGAAGCTCATGGTGCCATTGACATGATGCTGTCTGATAATAAGTTAGGTGATGCTGGTGCGCGCGTGGTGATTGAAGAATTTTTAACGGGTGAAGAAGCTAGCTTCATTGTGATGGTCGATGGCCAACATGTGTTGGCTTTAGCGACCAGTCAAGATCACAAACGTTTGTTGGATGCCGATCAAGGTCCTAATACAGGTGGTATGGGAGCTTACTCCCCTGCCCCCGTGGTCACCCCTGAAATTCATGCACGGGCTTTACGTGAAATCATTTTGCCGACGGTCAAAGGCATGGCTGCCGATGGTATTCCGTTCACAGGTTTCTTGTACGCAGGCTTGATGATTGATGCATCTGGCAAAGTAAAAACCTTGGAATTCAATTGCCGCATGGGTGACCCAGAAACACAACCCATCATGGCTCGCTTGAAGAGCGATTTCTTGATTGCTTTGGATGCTGCGGTTGATGGGCACTTAGATCAAGTGGAACTTGAATGGGACTCACGCATTGCTTTGGGCGTTGTGATGGCTGCTCACAACTATCCTGAGACGCCACGCAAAGGTGATGTGATTACTGGTATACCTACTGATGATGCCGATCATGTGACTTTCCACGCAGGCACCACGATGGACAATGGCACTTTGAAAACTTCAGGCGGTCGAGTTTTGTGTGTCGTTGGTTTAGATCACACAACCAAAGGCGCCCAACAAAAAGCCTATGCACATTTGGAATCCATTCATTTTGATGGCGCACAATTCCGTCGCGACATTGGCTATAGAGCCCTTTAATGAGGTTGAGTTGAATGATCAATACCACTGAATTGCGACAGTATTTTTTAGGTCTACAAGATCGCATCACTTCTGGCATGAGCGCTTTGGACGGCAAAGAATTTGCCACAGACTCTTGGGTAAAACCTGAAGACGCCAAACTCAAAGGGGATGGTCGTTCACGCATTTTGGAAGAAGGTCATATTTTGGAGCGAGGGGGCGTAGGGTTTTCGCATGTGCGCGGAGATTCGATGCCGCCATCCGCGACAGCACATCGTCCTGAATTAGCAGGTCGTGCTTTTGAAGCCATGGGCGTGTCTTTGGTTTTTCATCCACGCAACCCGCACATCCCAACGGTGCACCTGAACGTGCGTTGCTTCATTGCGCAAGCTCCTGGTAAAGATCCCGTGTGGTGGTTTGGCGGCGGTATGGACCTCACTCCTTACTATGGGGATGAGGCAGACTGCAAACATTTCCACCAAACTTGCAAAAATGCACTAGAACCCTTTGGCTCTGAATTACACCCACGCTTTAAGAAATGGTGTGACGATTATTTTTATCTCAAGCATCGTGACGAGCCACGCGGCATCGGTGGTATTTTCTACGATGATTTCAGCGAATTGGGTTTTGAAAAAAGTTTTGAAATGACTCGCGCGGTCGGGGACGCTTTCTTGGATGCTTATTTGCCGATCGTGAAAAAACATCAAAATGATGCTTATACAGAAAGCCAACGAGAATTCCAGGCATTCCGTCGCGGTCGTTATGTAGAGTTCAATTTGGTATTTGACCGTGGCACTTTGTTTGGTTTGCAATCAGGCGGTCGCACTGAATCCATTTTGATGTCAATGCCACCCGTTGTGCGTTGGGGATACGATTGGAAGCCTAGTCCCAATAGTCCAGAAGCACGTCTTTATACTGAGTTTTTAAAACCGAAAGATTGGATCCAAGCTTGATGGATTCAAAAAAACGATTATCGGTGGGCATCTTAGGTGGCACATTTGATCCCCCACACTGGGGTCACTTGCGCTTGGCCGAACATTTTTCAAAAGTGCTGCAACTGGATCACATCATTTGGATGCCTGCAGGACAGCCTTGGCAAAAAGGCCACGACATCACTTTGGCCAAACATCGTTTGGCGATGAGTGAATACGCCATTGAGACCTTGCATGATTTATTTGTGGATCATCACATTTACACCAAAATTGAAATCAGCACGTTAGAAATGGCGCGTGAAGGTCCCAGTTATGCCATTGATACAGCCAAAGAAATTCGTGCTTTATACGGTGCCCAAGCTTCCATCTCATGGCTCATGGGTTCTGATAG
>JALRCP010000210.1 GCA_023257325.1 Polynucleobacter sp.
CTGACTTTTCTGGCAAAACCCATTTCATGGGTCACGCACATCATGGTCATACCCTCGTTGGCAAGTTGAACCATCACATCTAGTACTTCGCCCACCATTTCAGGGTCTAGTGCTGATGTAGGCTCATCAAATAACATCACGATGGGATCCATACTGAGCGCTCTTGCAATTGCCACGCGTTGTTGCTGACCACCCGATAACTGGCCAGGAAATTTATCTTTATGGGCTGATAAGCCTACGCGTTCCAAATACTTTAATCCATGAGCAAGAGCATCACTTTGACTACGGCCCAATACTTTGATTTGTGCCAAAGTTAAGTTTTCAGTCACGGATAAGTGAGGAAATAACTCAAAGTGCTGGAAAACCATGCCCACTTTTGATCTCAACTTAGGTAAGTTGGTTTTTGGATCATGCACCGCAATTCCATCCACGGTAATTTGACCCTGCTGAAAAGGTTCTAAAGCATTGATGGTTTTAATCAAAGTAGATTTACCAGAGCCAGAAGGTCCGCAAACAACGACAACTTCACCCTTTTTAATGCTTGTCGTGCAATCGGTCAGCACCTGAAAGTTGCCATACCACTTGGAAACATTTTTCATCTCAATCATGGCGTTCTCTTTGCTCTCTTTTATCTCTTTATTGTTTGGTTTCTTTAATTCATTCAATATATTTTTATTGGCTTAGCGAATGATTGCAACGCGTTGTTGCAATATTCTGACCAACTTAGATAAGCTAAAGCAGATCAAGAAATAAATGACTGCTGCTGCCAAATAAGTTTCAATCGGTCTTCCAAAATTCTTTCCAGCCACCTCAAAACCTTTGAGCATGTCGTATGCTCCGATGGCATAAACCAAAGAGGTGTCCTGAAACAAAATGATGGTTTGCGTCAGCAAAACAGGAATCATGTTTCTGAAAGCTTGAGGCAAGATCACCAATCTCATGTTTTGCGAGTAAGTCATACCCATCGCTTGCCCCGCATGAATTTGCCCCCTCGGTATTGACTGAATCCCTGAACGCATGATCTCGCAAAAAAATGCTGCTTCAAAAGCAACAAAAGTGATGATAGCCGATAACTCAGCGCCTATCGGTCTACCTAAAATCGCTGGCATCAATAAGAAGAACCACAAGATAACCATGACCAATGGAATGGACCGCATCATGTTCACATAGGTGGCAGCGGGCAACTCCAACCATTTTTTGCCCGATAAGCGCATCAAAGCCAATAATGTGCCAAAGAAAATACCACCAACTGTTGCGATGATGGTGAGCTGAATGCTAAATAAAAAACCACTCAAGACATAGCTTTTAATAAGCTCCCAACTGTAAAAGGAAAGATCAATATTCATAGAATCATCTTCCTTTTAATGACCACCACCGCTAGGGGCCGCAATAAAACCTGGAACCCTTGTCTTAGCTTCAATAAACGCCATGACGCGATTCACTGACAAGGCTGAGATGACATACAGAGCAGTCACACCCAAATAAATTTCAATGCCTCTGGAAGTCTCCTCTTGAGCTTGCATGGCAAACAAAGTGAGTTCTGCAACAGAAACAGCAAATGCCACAGAGGAATTTTTAATGATGTTCATGGATTCTGATGTCAAGGGCGGAATCACAATACGAAGCGCCATCGGCAAAATCACATAACGATAAGATTGAGTTGTTGTTAAACCCATCGCCATCGCTGCAAATCTTTGGCCCCTAGGCAAAGAGCCAATACCCGCTCTAACTTGTTCTGCAATGCGTGCAGAAGTAAAAAATCCTAAAGCTAAACTGACTAAGATGTATGAAGGGAAACCCTTCATCACTGGAAAAACAGCT
>JALRCP010000015.1 GCA_023257325.1 Polynucleobacter sp.
GCAAAAATCATCCCGGTTTGTCGAACGTGCTCAACTCTTGAATCATTCTTCACCCAAGCAAATGCTTCGGCAATTTGTTGAGATCGTGTGATGTTTTGCTGTAAGACATTATCTTGTTCAAAAATTTCTAAAGTAGCCAGAGCTGCACGGCAGGCCAAAGGATTGCCCGTGTATGAGTGAGAGTGTAAAAATCCACGACGCACATCATCGTGATAGAACGCCGCATAAATTAGATCGGTCGTCATCACTAAAGATAATGGCAAATAGCCACCACTAATACCTTTAGATAGGGCTAAAAAATCAGGCCAAATACCAGCTTGCTCAACAGCAAAAAATGTACCTGTTCGCCCACAACCGACAGCGATTTCATCGGCAATCAAATGAACCTGATACTGGTCGCAGAGTTTTCTTGCTCCTTGAATGTAGCTAGGGTCATACATGATCATCCCAGAGGCACATTGAACCAGTGGCTCAAGAATCAGCGCAGCTATTTTGTGAGACTGGTGGCTTAACAACTGCTCTAAATCCTGAAGGGCTGCGTTGATCACATCGGATGCAGATTGACCCACAAGAGCATCTCGGGCATCTGGATTTTTGACAATATGAGCAGCTTTTGTCAGTGGGCCATAAGCATCTTTGAAAATAGCCACATCAGTCACTGCCAGTGCACCCATGGTTTCGCCGTGATAACTGTTTTTTAAACAAATAAATTCTTGCTTTTCATGAAGGCCTTGGTTTTGCCAAAAATGAAAACTCATTTTCAAAGCCACTTCAATGGCCGATGCACCATCGGAAGCAAAAAATGTATGTCCCAACTGATGTTGAGTCAAAGCACTCAGCTTTTCTGATAATTCGACCACTGGAGTGTGTGTAAATCCAGCCAACATCACGTGTTCTAGTGTGTCGATTTGAGACTTTAATGCTGCATTGATGTGTGGATTGGCGTGACCAAATAAATTGACCCACCATGAACTGATGGCGTCTAGGTAGCGGTGACCATCATGATCGTATAGCCAAACACCTTGTCCTCGCTCAATGGCTACCAAAGGAAACTGCTCATGATGTTTCATTTGCGTGCAAGGGTGCCAAACGGATCGCAAGCTGCGCTCAATCAACTCAGAGGACAAAGGTGACGATTGATTCGCTGATTGAGGTTTGTGGGGTTTCGTCATTCTGCTTTGATACCCGTTTCTTCAATTAACTTAGACCAGCGTTTGGAATCTGCCTGTATCAACCGATTCAGAGAGTCTGGACCTTGAGGGTTTGGCTCTAAAGCCATTGTGGCCAGTCTTTCTTTCACTTCAGGCAAATGCAAAATACGTTTCGTTTCAGCGGCGATTTTTTTCACATCATCTGGGTTCATGCCAGCAGGACCCATGAGTGAGAACCATGATGTGACCTGAAAGTTTTTTAAGCTCGCCACACCTGATTCGCTAAGGCTCGGTATTTCGGGGGCATGCACTGAACGTTGAGCACTCGTTACACCCATGGCTTTTAAGTCGCCTGATTTAATCAAAGGTAGGGCTGAGGCCAAGTTATCAAAACTCATTTGCACGCGACCTCCCAATAAATCTGGCATGGCTTGTGCTCTACCTTTGTAGGGAATGTGTTTGATTTTGGTTTGCGTCAGTTGTTGAAAAAGTTCTCCCGATAAATGAATCGAGGTACCAATGCCTGATGAAGAGTAACTCAAACCATTGGGATTATTTTTAGCCAAGGCAATCAAACTTTTCACATTATTGGCTGGCACATCTTTGTTTAAAACTAACACGTTGGGGGTGCTGGCCAAAAAGGTGATGGATTCTAGATCTTTGCGAGCATCGTAATTAAGGTTTTTATACAGATATGGGTTGATGGTGAGTGTGCCAATGGTGCCAATTAAAAGTGTGTGACCATTGGGGTTGGCCTTGGCCACCCATTCAGTGCCTATATTGCCACCAGCCCCAGGTTTATTTTCTACAATCACTTGATTTTGATGATCTTTTTGCCAGTATTCAGCCAAAATACGCGCCAAAATATCGGGAGCCCCACCTGGCGTGAAGGTCACAATGATTCTGACTGGCTCTGTGTGGCGATTGGGCCAAGACTTTTCAGCCAAAACGCTGAAGGTCAGGATACTTAAAGAAATAAAAGCTAGGATATGACGCATACCTCTATTTGAACACTTCGACCTGTATCATTACCAATTATGACGAAGAATGCCCCTAAAAATCACTCACCCATTTCTGTAGAAGAAGTTGTGGCGCTCTATGAGTTGCCCATGAATGAATTAATGGCTCGAGCAGCCAAAGTTCATCAAGAAAACTTTCCAGAAGGTGACATTGAGTTAGCCACTTTGTTGTCCATCAAAACAGGCGGGTGTCCTGAAGATTGCGGATATTGCCCGCAAGCAGCCAGATATCACACCGATGTCAAAGCCACCAAATTAATGGACGTGGAAGAAGTTCTTGAGGCCGCACGAGCTGCCAAAGAAGCTGGATCGAATCGTTTTTGTATGGGGGCTGCATGGCGTGAGCCCAAAGACCGAGATATTGAAAAAGTGGTGGCCATGATCAAAGGCGTCAAAGATCTCGGTTTAGAGACTTGTGCCACTTTGGGAATGTTGGCACCAGAGCAAGCCAAAGCTTTGGGTGATGCTGGATTGGATTATTACAACCACAATCTAGATACCAGTGAAGATTTTTATGGCGCAGTGATCAATACCCGTCAATACCAAGATCGCTTGGACACCCTTCAAAGCGTGCGCAGTGCGGGCATGTCAGTTTGTTGTGGCGGCATCATTGGCATGGGTGAGACACGTCGTCAGCGCGCAGGTTTAATCGCCAAGTTAGCCAATCTCAATCCTTATCCAGAGTCTGTACCCATCAATCATTTGGTGCCAGTAGCCGGTACCCCATTGGCTGAGCAAAAAGGGGTAGATCCTTTGGAGTTTGTCAGAACCATTGCGATTGCTCGTATCACCATGCCAACGGCGCGGGTGCGTTTATCAGCGGGTCGCCAAGAGTTAGGGCGCGCTGTGCAAGCCATGTGTTTCATGGCGGGCGCCAACTCAATTTTCTACGGCGATAAATTGCTCACGACCGATAACCCAGAAGCGGATGCCGACCGTGAGTTATTGGCTGAATTGGGTTTAAAAACAAAAACTGCTTGCAAAGCCGAGGTATTGGTCTAATTTCCCGGGGTCAGTCAAATTCAGATTGAGCAAGGTCAAAACAATTTTTGACGATTGAATTAAGATGACGCTATGACGACTCCAAGCAACCTCAATCACAGTCCGGTTGACCAGTTCATTATTGAGTTTGATCGTGCTTTGCGATCCATTGTGGGTGCAACACCCATGCGTCGCCCAGTTCCGGCAACGGAAATTAATGATTCGCCTGAATTAGGCACAAAATTAACTCAAGAAGAAGAGGCGCATGCTGCTGGTTTAATGCGCGTCAATCATGTTGGGGAAGTCTGCGCACAAGCTTTGTATCAGTCGCAAAAGTTGCACGCAAAGAGTGATGCTCTGAAACAGAAGTTAGAGCAGGCTGCCATTGAGGAAGAAGACCACCTGGCTTGGTGCGAAAGGCGATTGGAAGAATTGAATTCACGCCCCAGTTTGCTCAATCCAGTTTGGTATGCAGGCTCTTTTGTCTTGGGTTCTTTAGCTGGTTTGGCTGGAGACAAAATCAGTTTAGGTTTTGTGGCTGAAACCGAAAAACAGGTGGAGCATCATCTTGATGGTCATTTAAAAGAATTGCCTGAAAATGATCATCGCTCAAGAGCCATCGTTGCTCAAATGCGTGCAGATGAAATCGAGCATGGAAAAATGGCGATGACAGAAGGGGGCGTTGAGTTACCCAGTGTCGTCCAAAAAGCCATGAAAACTATGGCAAAAGTGATGACAAGCACCGCCTATCGCTTATAACCCTAAGCTAGTTTCTTAAGAGTATTTTCCAGTGCTATGTTTTTATTGGATTTTTACCCTTAAAATCAGATGAGCAGACGCTTCTAAGTACTTGTTCTAAATAAAGAAATTACAAAAAAAGTACCCAAAACACTTGACCGAGAATAAGGCATCCTCTACAGTGGGAGAAAGTGTGAAAAAGTGGGGAAAACTACGTGTTTCAAGGTGCTTCAGCATTAACTCTCGATGCCAAGGGTCGCATGTCGATTCCTGCAAGGCATCGTGACGCCTTGCAATTACAAGGTGAAGGTCGTGTCACCCTCACCAAACATCCTGATGGTTGTTTGTTGTTATTCCCCCGCTCTGAGTGGGAAGCATTCAGAAGTCGTATTGCGCAATTACCGATGGATGCACATTGGTGGCGCCGAATCTTTTTAGGTAATGCATCAGACGTTGATATGGATGGTTCTGGCCGTATTTTGGTGAGCCCTGAATTGCGCGCTGCTGCAAACGTGGAACGCGATGTGATGCTTTTAGGAATGGGCAGTCACTTCGAATTATGGGATGCCGCAACGTACGCTCAAAAAGAGCAAGTTGCCATTGCACAAGGCATGCCAGATGCTCTCAAACAATTTACCTTCTGATGCTTGGTGAACATGACATATACCCATCGCCCAGTATTACTGGCCGAGGCAGTCACCTCGGTATTGGGAGAAGCGACTTCATCAGATCAAAGATCTATCACCATCATCGATGGCACATTTGGTCGTGGGGGTCACAGCAGAGCGATTCTTCAACAGCTCAATCAACAATCACGATTGATTGCATTCGACAAGGATCCTCTCGCGATTGCAGAAGCAAAGACGATTCAAGACCCACGTTTTCAAATCATTCACGAGAGCTTTGCTTCGATGGCGGAGCATCTTCAACCCGAATCAGTCGATGGTGTGCTATTGGATTTAGGAATCAGTTCGCCCCAAATCGACGATCCAACGCGGGGATTTTCTTTTCGCGGAGATGGTCCTTTGGATATGCGCATGGATACCACCCGTGGACAAAGTGCAGCGGAATGGTTGGCTACAGCAGAACAAAAAGAAATTGCGAGGGTGATTAAAGAGTATGGGGAAGAACGGTTTGCTGTACAGATTGCAAAGGCGATTGTTGCTCGCAGAGAGCAAGGCGAGTCCCTCACTAGGACAGGAGAACTCGCGTCGCTCGTGGCTGGTGTCGTCCGCACCCGCGAAGCGGGCCAAGATCCGGCCACGCGCACCTTTCAAGCTATACGGATTCATATCAACCAAGAACTCACCGACTTGGAGAGTGGGTTGAACGCTGCCATGAATTGCTTAAAACCAAACGGCTTATTAGCTGTGATCAGCTTCCATTCATTGGAAGATCGAATGGTTAAACAATTCATGCAAAACCTGTCTCAGGTTTCAGTGCCCAGAGGTTTGCCTTTGACCGAAGAGCAAATGCCTAAACCCCAAGCAACTTTATTGGATCGCATCAAGCCAAGCGATCAAGAAGTTCAAGAGAATCCACGTGCACGCTCGGCGATTTTGCGTGTGATGCGCAAGTTAAAAAATAATTCAACAAACCTTTTGATGGAGAGAGGATCATGAATCGCTCCACCATTATTTTGTTGGTGATTTTGTTGTTGTGCTCTTTGTCTTTGGTGGCTGCACAACAAAAAACCAGGTCTTTGTATGTTGCTTTAGAGCGAGCTCAGACTGAAGAGCGACGCCTCAATCAAGAATGGTTGAGATTGGAGTACGAGCAACGCAATTTATCAAAATCTTCCAGGATTACAGACATTGCACGCAAGCAATTGCGCATGCAAGCGATTAACCCTGGTCGTACACAATATGTGGTGGTCGACTAATGGTGCAAGGCTCATTCAGATCAACGCCTAATTTAGTCTTGCGTTTGCCGATGTGGCGATCACGCTTAGTACTATTTTTGATTTTTGTGGGATTTATTGCGTTGGTAATCCGCGCAATGTGGGTGCAAGGGTTTGGTAATTCCTTCTATGAAGAGAAGGGTAATAAAGCTACCTTGCGATCTATTGAGATGCCAGCGAGCCGTGGAAAGATATTAGACCGAAATGGTGAAGTGCTGGCTACCAGTTTATTGGCTAAAGCCATCATTGCATTTCCTGATGCAATTCCTGAAGATCTTTCAAAAGAAAAAATCACTCAATTGGCGAAATTGCTAGAAATGAGTGAAAGCGAAGTTCGTAAAAGATTGTCATCAGAGAGAAATCAAGTTTTCTTAAAGCGTCAGGTTGACTTAGAGGTTGCCAAACAAATTAAAGAGTTGGGTATTCCAGGGATTGCCCAAAACAATGAATACAAACGCCTTTATCCAGAAGGTGAAGCGATGGCTCACATCGTTGGTTTCACGAATGTGGAAGATCGCGGTCAAGAAGGCATGGAGTTGGCCAAAGAGAAAGAGTTGGCGGGTCAGCCTGGACGTCGCCGTGTCATTCAAGATCGTTTGGGTCGCTATGTTGAGGGTTTAGGCATCATCCGCCCACCAAGAGATGGGGCTGATCTTCAGCTTTCAATTGATAGCAAAGTTCAGTACTTAGCCTTCAATGAATTAAAAGCGATTGCTGAAAAGCACCGTGCAAAAGCTGCCGGTGCTGTTGTCTTGGATGTTCAAACCGGCGAAGTGTTGGCTTTGGCGAATTGGCCCACTTATAACCCCAATTCACGTTCAAACTTGAGTGGTGAGCAATTAAGAAATCGAGTACTTACAGATACCTTTGAGCCTGGTTCAACCATGAAACCATTTGCTATTTCTTTGGCTTTAGAAAAAGGTTTGGTTCAGCCGAATACATCTATGCCAATTGGCAAATCAATTGTGATTGGTAAAAAAGCCATTACAGATACGCATCCTTACGGTGTATTAACAGTGGCTGAAGTAGTTCAAAAGTCGAGCAATATCGGCACGGTGAAACTAGCCATGCAATTGCAACCCCAAGAAATGTGGGAAATGTTCCAAGCCATTGGCTTGGGCCAAGCACCTAATTTAGGATTTCCTGGCGCGGTAGCTGGACGCTTGCGCCCTTATAAGAATTGGGTGCCTATTGATCAAGCGACCATGTCTTATGGATATGGTTTGTCAGCATCTTTATTCCAAATGGCTCGCGCTTACAGTATTTTTGCCCGTGATGGTGAGCTAGTGCCAACCACGATTTATAAGAGCAATAGCATTCCCAAGGGGACTCAAGTGATCTCAGCAAAAACTGCGATTCAAATGCGTGAGATGTTAGAGCTTGTGACGCAAACAGGTGGTACTGCAACCACTGCTCAAACTTTGGGATATCGCGTGGGTGGAAAAACAGGTACCGCTCATAAAGTTGAAGGCAAGGGATACGCGGGCAATAAATACCGCGGTTTCTTTGTGGGTATGGCGCCAATGAGTGCTCCCAGAATCGTTGTGGCTGTGATGGTCGATGAACCAAGTGCGGGTGGATATTACGGCGGCATTGTGGCTGCGCCAGCCTTTGCAAATATTGTTGCGGGCACCCTACGCAGTATGAATGTGTTGCCAGATGCTGCGATTAAGCAAATGGTCGACAAAGATTTACAAGTTGCGCCAGTGGGCTCAACTCAGAAGGTGTCACTCAGCCGATGAACGCGATGATGCCAATCAATTCCCTTTCTCTTGAAGTTTTGCTCAGCCCACATTTTGAGCATGTTCCGTCAACCGCTTCAATGAGTATTGATACGAGGGTATTGAAAGCCGGAGATGTTTTTTTGGCTTATCCCGTCGGTAATGAGCAGCAAATGACTGACAACCGGGCTTACATACCTACTGCCCTTCAATTGGGGGTCTCTTTGGTCTTGTATGAGCCAGATCATTTGTCTGAAAATCTCATCAAGATTTGTGAAGATCAGCGCTGCATCGCAGTTAAAAATTTGGCTGTGCATGCAGGTTCAATTGCTGCGCAGTGGTATGGCAAACCCAGTGATGCAATGCGAGTCATTGGTATTACTGGAACCAATGGAAAAACCACTGTCAGTCAGTGGTTGGCCAGTGCATTAAACAGCAAAAAAAGTCCATCCGCAGTCATTGGAACTTTGGGTGCAGGGCTTATCAATGAGGCTGTACCCACAGGGTTCACAACCCCGGATGCCCCTCAATTACAAAGCATACTAAAAACAATCCAAGATCAAGGTGCTAAGAGTGTGGCTATGGAAGTTTCATCGCACGCTTTAGATCAGGGGCGTGTCAATGGTGTGACCATGGACACAGTGGTCTTTACGAATTTGAGTCAAGATCATTTGGACTATCACGCCAGCATGAAAGACTATGCAAACACCAAGAAAAAAATATTTGATTTACCCGGTGTTCGTCATGCTGTTGTCAACGCAGATGACTTGGTGGGTCAAGAATGTTTGACCGAATTATCTAAAAAGATGCTGACTTCAGATTTGACTGTGTGGGCTTATGCCACGCAAGCACAGAGTCTTCTATCTTTGCCCTGTTTTGCGAATGCAAAGCTCAAAAAGATTCTGGCTGCTGATATTCAATTAAGTCAGGGTGGTATGAGCTTTGATTTAATCATCAATGGTCAAAATATTGGGCGCACAGAAACTCAGTTTGTCGGGGCGTTCAACGTCAGCAATTCTTTGGCAATTGTTGCTTGTTTGATGGCGGGTGGTCTTTCTGGTGAACAGGCTCAGCGAGCCATTGAGCAATTAAAGCCCGTGAGCGGGCGCATGGAGCTGGTCTTAGGAACTTCTAACGAATCACCGATGGCCATTGTCGATTTTGCACACACCCCTGATGCGCTTGAGCAGGTTCTTAAAACATTGCGTGTTTTGGCAAAAGAGCGTCAAGGTGATTTGTGGTGTGTATTTGGGTGCGGCGGTGATCGTGATCAGACTAAACGTCCTTTGATGGGGCGAATCGCAGAATCTCAAGCGACTCATGTCATGGTTACCAGTGATAATCCACGAAGCGAAGACCCTCAAAAAATTATCAATGACATCTTGAGTGGCTTTGAGCAGCCTCAAAAAGCGCAAGTCAATCTAGATCGAGCCACAGCTATCTTGCAGGTAGTCAGACAAGCAAAACCAGAAGACATTGTCTTGATAGCGGGTAAGGGCCACGAAGAAACGCAAGAGATTGCCGGAAAAAAACTGCCGTTTTCTGATGTAGTACATGTGCGTTTAGCCATGGGGGGCTCTGCTCGATGAGCCAAGCTACCCACATGACCTTAAATCAAATTAAGAACTTATTGCCTCAAGCGCAATGGGTCAATGGGTTGCCATCCGATCAAGAAGTTAAGCGTTTAATCAGCGATAGTCGTCAAATCATCCCCGGGGATTTATTCATTGCATTACGGGGTGAAAAATATGATGCGCATGATTTTTTAGCCGATGTCACTCAGCAAGGCGCAATTGCTTGTTTAATTAGTTCCGTTGATCAGTTACCAAATAATTGTTTAGGCATTTTGGTCAGTGAAACACATCAGGCTTTGCAGGAGTTGGCAGCCGGTTGGAAAAAATATTGCTCCAAAAATGCCTTAAAACATGTAGCTGTAGTGACGGGTAGCAATGGCAAGACCACAGTCAAAGGCATGATTCAAAGTATCTTTAATGAGGCTGTGGGTGAGTCCCATGCATTGGCCACCCAAGGAAATTTCAACAATGACATTGGTTTACCTTTGACATTGTTACGTCTTCAATTGCAGCATCAATTGGCCGTCATTGAATTGGGTATGAATCATCCTGGTGAAACAGCTCAATTGGCAAAAATTGCGGATGCCAATATTGCACTCATCAACAATGCGCAACGCGAGCATCAAGAATTCATGGCAACGGTTGAAGCTGTTGCCAAAGAGCATGGTCTTGCAATTGAAGCTTTGCCGATTGATGGCGTGGCGGTTTTCCCAGCTGATTCTGAGTACGCAGAATATTGGAAACAAATTGCTGGAACTCGCAAAGTGATTGATTTTGCATTCAATCAGACGGCATCGGTTCAGGGCCGCTGGTTGGATGTCTCTAAGAATCAATTTGAAGTGACAACCTCGCAGGGCTCTATTCAGGTGCGCTTGAATATCTTGGGTGAGCACAATGCCCAAAATGCACTTGCAGCAGCAGCAGTTGCAGTGGCTGCTGGAATTTCTTTAGAGGCGATTCAAAAAGGTTTGGAAGCATTCAAACCTGTGAGCGGTCGCATGCAACATCATCAGCTCAATTTACTCACTACTTTGATTGACGATAGCTATAACGCCAATCCTGACTCAGTAAGAGCTGCAGTGGATGTTTTATCCAAGCAAGCCAAGCCGACTTGGCTTGTTCTTGGAGATATGGGTGAAGTCGGTGAGCAAGGCCCTGAATTTCATCGTGAAGTTGGAAGTTATGCCGGCGAAAAAGGAATTCGTCAGTTATTTGCTACAGGCGAGCTTTCTAAAGAAGCCGTGCGTGCCTATATCCAACATCCCAACTCAAAGGGTTCAGCGCAACATTTTGATGACATGAATGATTTGTGTAAAGAGCTAAAAAAATCGCTAAAAGCGAGACCGATCAATGAGGAGGCTTTGATTCTTGTGAAGGGGTCTCGATTTATGCGTATGGAAAGAGTGGTTCAAGCTCTTGCAGAGGAGATTCACTGATGTTGTTATGGTTAGCCCAATTACTTCAAGATGACTACAGCTTTTTGCGGGTGATTAACTACATCACTTTCAGAGCGGTGATGGCCACTTTAACGGCCGGATTAATTGGCTTATTTTTTGGTCCATGGGTCATTCGTCGTTTGACTGCGATGAAAGTGGGTCAAGCCGTTCGTACCGATGGGCCTCAAACTCATCTGGTGAAAACTGGCACGCCCACCATGGGTGGCGTACTAATTTTGATTGGCATTGCCATTTCAACTTTGTTATGGGCTGATTTGGCCAATCGATTCATTTGGATTGTGTTGATTGTCACTTTGGGTTTTGGTGCCGTGGGTTGGGTGGATGACTATCGCAAAGTGGTTTACAGAGACCCTAAAGGCATGTCTTCCAAAGAAAAGTATTTTTGGCAGTCTTTGATTGGGTTGTTTGCTGCGGTGTATTTGGCCTTCTCAGTCTCTGAGGTGAATAACTTAAAAGTTTTAGAACTTTTCCTAAATTGGGTGAAGAGTGGTTTTTCAATTGATTTACCAGCGAAATCCAATTTATACGTGCCATTCTTCAAAGAAGTGAGCTACCCCTTGGGTGTGCTGGGCTTCATTGTTTTGACCTATTTAGTCATCGTGGGAAGCTCAAATGCTGTGAATTTGACCGATGGTTTGGATGGCTTAGTGATCATGCCTGTGATTTTGGTTGGAGCTGCATTGGGTGTGTTTGCTTATGTCATGGGTAATGCCATTTACACCAAATACCTTTTATTCCCATTCATTCCTGGTGCGGGTGAATTGATGATTTTTTGTGGTGCCATGAGTGGAGCTGGTTTGGCCTTCTTGTGGTTCAACACTCATCCTGCACAAGTATTCATGGGTGACGTGGGTGCACTCGCGCTAGGTGGTGCATTGGGTACGGTCGCAGTGATTGTTCGCCAAGAAATTGTTTTATTTGTGATGGGCGGCATCTTTGTGGCTGAAACAGTTTCTGTGATGTTGCAAGTGGCTTGGTTCAAATTCACCAAGAAAGTCTATGGAGAAGGGCGTCGAATTTTCAAAATGGCACCTTTGCATCATCACTTTGAATTGAGTGGTTGGAAAGAAACACAAGTGGTGGTGCGTTTTTGGATCATTACCATTTTGTTGGTGTTGATTGGTTTATCTAGTTTGAAGTTGCGATAGGACACATGGCGATTCAGTTACAACATCCTTTTGGTAATCAGTACGCTCAAAAAGTGAGTGTGCTGCTACTTGGCTTCGGGGAGTCAGGTGCGGCCATGGCGAGATGGTGTGTCAGTCAGGGTGCTCATGTGGTCGTTGCGGACACTCGCACGGACAATCAGCTCTCAGACACAGCGCGACAATACAAACAACAAATTCAATCTCTTGGTGTAAAAAATATACATCAGGGTGCTGTGACATCTGATTTACTGAACAACATTGATTTGATTGCTATCAGCCCTGGTTTATCTCCGATTCAGGAACCGATTCAATCATTTTTGTCACTTGCCAATGAACGCAACATTCCAGTTTGGAGTGAGATTGAGTTCTTTGCACAAGCCATTCAAGCTCTTAAAAATGAGCAGCAGTATGCAGGTAAAGTTATTGCGATTACTGGCACCAATGGCAAAACTACCACAACTGCATTAACAGGGCTGCTCTGTGAGCGTGCTGGTTTAAAAGTCGCTGTGGCTGGCAATATCAGCCCTGCTGCTTTGGATAAATTGCTGGACATTGAAGAGTTGCCCGATGTGTGGGTTTTGGAACTATCTAGTTTCCAACTGCAGCATACCTATAGCCTTCATGCCGATGCAGCAACAGTCTTGAACATCACTGAAGATCATTTGGATTGGCATGGTGATATGCAGCAATACGTCGCCGCTAAAGCCAGAATTTTTGGTGAAAACACCATCGCAGTATTGAATCGTGATGATGCAAATGTGATTGAATTAGCCAGTGACATGAAAGATCAACGCGTGATCACATTTGGCGTCGATGCTCCAGATGAAGAAGATGCATTTGGTATTTTCCATGACACTGCGGCCGGTGGTATTGATTGGCTTGTGTGGGCTGAGCCTGATTTTGAAGCTTTAGAACTGAAGGCAAAGCGTCGTCGCAAAAAATCAAAAGATATGGATGAGTCTGAGCCTGTAAGACTGAAGCGCTTAATGCCTGCAGATGCTTTGCGCATCAAAGGCCGTCATAACGCCAGCAACGCCTTAGCTGCATTGGCCATGACCACCGCGATTGGAGTACCAATGAGTCCATTGCTGCATGGACTTCGTGAGTACAAAGGTGAGCCACACCGCGTTCAAACTGTGTCAATTGTGGATGGGGTTGAATACATCGACGATAGCAAAGGCACCAACGTAGGAGCTACTCTGGCAGCCCTAAATGGCTTGGGTGAAGAATCTGCGCGCGCTCGAATTATTTTGATTGCTGGGGGCGTTGGTAAAGGTCAGGATTTTTCACCGTTAAGTGATGCAGTGTCTCGTCATGCCAAGGCTGTTATTTTGATTGGACGCGATGCGACCCTCATCAAAACCGCTTTGCATA
>JALRCP010000032.1 GCA_023257325.1 Polynucleobacter sp.
GTCTGGATGCTAAACTTTGAGGCTTAAATTTCCTCGCAAAAGTCATGGTCACAGGTCTTCTTAAGAAAATATTTGGCAGTCGAAATGATCGACTCTTAAAACAATATAAGCGCATTGTCTCTCAGATCAATGAGCTAGAGCAGAGTATCGGCCAATTGGACGATACTGCTTTGCAGGCAAAAACTACTGAATTCAAGTCAAAATTGGCTGCCGGCCAGTCTTTGGATGACATTTTGCCCGAAGCATTTGCGGTTGTTCGTGAGGCTAGCAAGCGTGTCATGAAGATGCGCCATTTTGATGTTCAGCTAATCGGTGGATTGGCACTGCATCAAGGGAAAATTGCAGAAATGAGAACCGGTGAGGGTAAAACCTTGACCGCAACCTTGCCTGTGTATTTGAATGCACTCTCTGGTAAGGGTGTGCATGTAGTGACAGTGAACGACTACTTGGCACAACGTGACGCTGATTGGATGGCCACTTTGTACAACTTCTTGGGTTTAAGTGTGGGTGTCAACCTGTCACAAATGGATCAAGAAGCCAAAAAGAAGGCCTATAACTCAGACATTACCTACGGCACCAATAACGAATTTGGCTTTGATTATTTGCGCGATAACATGGTCCAAGAATTGGACCAGCGAGTTCAGCGAGGTTTGTCTTATGCCATCGTTGACGAAGTGGATTCAATCCTCATTGACGAAGCTAGAACGCCGTTGATTATTTCTGGACAAGCAGAAGATCACACCGATGTTTATTTGGCCATGAATGCTTTGCCGCAATATTTGACTCGTCAAATTGGCGAAGAAAAAGCAGATGGCTCGGGTGTCATCACTCCGGGTGATTACATCGTGGATGAAAAGTCACATCAAGTATTTTTGACAGAAACTGGTCATGAAAAAGCAGAAGCAGCTTTGACGCAGCTTGGCTTGATCAAAGAAGGCGAATCTTTGTACGCGCCTCAAAACATTACTTTGATGCACCATGTGTATGCAGCCTTAAGAGCGCACACTTTATTTAATAAAGACCAACATTATGTGGTTCAAAATGGTGAGGTCATCATCGTTGATGAGTTCACGGGTCGTCTGATGCAAGGTCGTCGTTGGTCAGACGGTTTGCATCAAGCCGTGGAAGCCAAAGAGGGTGTTGCGATTCAGCATGAAAACCGGACTTTGGCCACGATCACTTTCCAAAATTATTTCCGCATGTACAGCAAGCTTGCGGGTATGACGGGAACTGCTGACACTGAGGCTTACGAGTTCCAAGAGATTTATGGGCTTGAGACAGTGATTGTTCCTCCCAATCGCATCAATGCTCGTTTGGATAAACAGGATCAAATTTATCGTTCATCCATGGAGCGCTATAACGCGGTCATTCATGACATCCAGGATTGCTATGAGCGTGGTCAACCAGTTTTAGTCGGTACCACTTCTATTGAAAACTCTGAATTAATCTCAGGGTTGTTAGACAAAGCTAAATTGCCTCACCAAGTCCTGAATGCCAAACAGCACGCTCGTGAGGCTGAGATCATTGCACAAGCTGGTCGACCGAAGATGATCACCATTGCGACCAATATGGCTGGCCGAGGAACAGACATTGTCTTGGGCGGTAATGTTGAGAAGCAAGCTGCCTTGATTGAAGCCGATACTAGCTTGAGTGAGCAAGATAAAAAGGCAAAAGTTCAAAAATTACATGATGAATGGCAAGGTCTTCACGATCATGTGGTGAGTGCTGGTGGTTTACACATTATTGGCACCGAGCGTCATGAAAGTCGTCGTGTGGATAACCAGTTAAGAGGTCGTGCTGGACGTCAAGGCGACCCAGGATCCTCTCGTTTTTATTTATCTTTGGATGATGCGCTCTTACGCATTTTTGCTGGTGAGCGTCTCAAGTCGATCATGGATCGCTTGCGCATGCCTGAGGGTGAGCCAATTGAAGCGGGGATGGTGACTC
>JALRCP010000037.1 GCA_023257325.1 Polynucleobacter sp.
GTTCTGCCACTGCAGTCACAGCAGCGATTTCCATTTCGCGAGTAATGGTCGTGGCACCCACGTCCAACGCGCCGCGGAAAATAAATGGGAAGCACAAAACATTGTTCACTTGATTGGGGTAGTCTGTGCGACCTGTTGCAATGATTGCATCATCACGCACCGCCTTGACTTCCTCAGGAAGAATTTCTGGCGTTGGGTTAGCCAAAGCGAACACCAATGGATTGGCGGCCATCTTAGCGACCATGTCTTTTTTCAAGACACCTGCCGCTGACAATCCTAAAAAGACGTCGGCACCATCAATCACCTCAGCCAAGGTGCGATGAGGGGTGTCTTTGGCAAATGGCTCCTTGTCTGGGTCCATCAACTCTTTACGGCCTTTGTAAACCACACCCGCCAAATCAGTCACCCAAATGTTTTCAATGGGCATCCCTAAGTCGAGCAATAAATCCAAGCAAGCCAAAGCAGCCGCGCCCGCTCCTGAAGTAACCAGCTTTACTTTTTTAATGTCTTTGCCAACGACCTTTAAACCATTCATGATGGCGGCACCCACCACAATCGCGGTACCGTGCTGATCATCGTGGAAGACCGGAATGTTCATGCGCTCGCGCAACTTGCGCTCAATGTAGAAACAATCAGGCGCTTTAATGTCCTCTAAGTTAATACCCCCAAATGTGGGCTCCATCGAAGCAATGATTTCAATGAGCTTATCGGGATCTTTTTCATTGATCTCAATGTCAAATACATCAATGCCTGCAAACTTTTTAAAGAGAACGCCCTTACCTTCCATCACCGGCTTGCTGGCCAATGGACCAATATCCCCCAAACCAAGAACGGCTGTACCGTTGGTAACAACCCCCACCAAATTACCGCGTGAGGTATATCTGAAAGCATTCGAAGCATCTTTGACAATCTCTTCACATGCAGCCGCTACACCAGGCGAATACGCCAAAGCCAAGTCACGCTGATTGGTGAGTTGTTTGGTAGGAGTGACGGCAATTTTGCCTGGGGTTGGAAATTCGTGATATTCGAGTGCGGCCTTGCGAAGCGCTTCTTTTTGTTGTTCGCTGGAACTTTTTTTATTGTCAGTTGTCATTGAATAATTCTTTCACCCTTCTCATGAAGGTATGTTGAGTTTTATTTGATGGTTTGTCTCTTGTAATTACTTTAATAATTTTTATTACTTTTTTAACTCCTGAACTAGATTCTATTCCTCTTCAAGAAAGCTCGTCTATTTCCAAAGGAATACCTCGATGGCATCTCAGGATTCCTAAGCTGCCAATGACTAGATAAAGAGTGCCTGAAAGCCCTACAATCAAGACATGTCAGCCACCAAAAAATCCTCATCCGCCAATACATCCAAGGCCATGGGTGAATTTGATTTGATTGAGCACTTTTTTAAAGAGGGTGCAGCCAAACAAGGACAGGATGAAAGCGTGAGCCTGGGCATTGGGGATGACTGCGCCCTATTAAACATTAGCAGAAACAATCACTTAGCCATCAGTACCGATATGCTGGTCGAAGGCAGGCACTTTTTAGTTGGGGCTGACCCTCATTGGCTAGGCAGGAAATGTTTAGCAGTCAATTTGTCTGATTTGGCGGCCATGGGTGCAAAGCCTGTGGGATTTACTTTGGCAATTGCCATGCCTAGCGTGAATGCTCAATGGTTAGCAGAGTTTTCCAAGGGCTTGTTTGAAATCGCCCAAGAATTTAATTGCCGCTTAATCGGTGGCGACACAACTGCAGGCCCCTTAACAATTAGCATCACCATTTTTGGAGAAGTTCCCCCATCCAAAGCTTTGCGACGCAATCAAGCTCAAGTCGGAGATGACATCTGGGTATCTCACCAAGTGGGGGATGCGCGTTTGGCATTGGGGGCAATGCGTCATGAGTGGTCACTCACTGAATCAGAAATGAAGAGCGTGAGTCAGCGCATGCATAACCCAAGTCCTCGTGTTGAGTTAGGACAGGCATTGCTGGATGTTGCTCACTCTGCCATTGATGTGTCAGATGGCTTACTGGGCGATCTCACTCACATCCTGAGTCAATCAAATGTTTGTGCAGAGGTGGCGATTGATGAAGTCCCTGCTTCCGATGTCTTGAAAAGCAAATCGATTGAACTTCGACGTTTATGCACGTTGATGGGAGGCGATGATTACGAACTATGTTTTACAGCACCTGCAGAGAATGCCGAGCAGATTGAAAAAATTTCTATACAGCTAGATATCCGTTTGACACGCATTGGCAAAATTACTTCTAGTAAAACTACAAGAGACACCTCCGGAAATCTCGCAGGAGTATTGCGATTACTTGATCAAGAGGGTCATGAACTACCTCCTGAACTAAGCTCGCAGTATCTGAAATCATTTGATCATTTCAAATGATGAAGCCCTCACTGGGTGATGCTTCATCATTTGATTTGAACTTATTTCATCCAACCTTTTTTGCGGAAGTAAATCAGCG
>JALRCP010000106.1 GCA_023257325.1 Polynucleobacter sp.
ATTCTGATTGTTGGTTGTGGCGACGTCGGTATGCGCTTGCTTCCTCTATTGGTCAAAAAATTTAGAGTGTTCGCTCTAACCTCGTCCCCAGAGAAAATGCCCTTACTGCGACAGGCGGGCGCCATTCCAATCCTTGGAAACTTGGACGCTGCCGACACACTGTGGCGTTTACCGCACCTAGCTGCACAAGTGATTCATCTGGCCCCGCCACAGGCAGAAGGCTCAATGGACACCCGAACACACAACTTATTGCAGATTTTATCCCAGGGGACAGGATTTATCAGGCAATTGGTCTATATCAGCACCACAGGGGTCTATGGGGACTGCCAAGGAGCAGTCATTGATGAGACCCAAGCTCTTGTACCCAAGAGCGCTCGAGCAATCAGGCGGGTCTCTGCAGAGGGTCAAATTAGAGCCTGGGGCAATGCCCATGCTGTTCAAGTTCAAGTATTGAGAGTGCCTGGTATTTATGCTCAAGATCGCTTGCCAATCGACAGACTCAAAAGACAGTCTCCAGCACTCCAAGCATCAGAAGACGTTTATACCAATCATATTCATGCAGATGATTTGGCTAGATTAATCACCTATGTTTTGTTTAGAGGTCAGTCTCAGCGCGTGATTAATGCTTGTGACAGCAGTCACTTGAAGATGGGGGATTACTTTGACTTGGTGGCTGAGACGTTTGATTTACCTAAGCCACCCAGGGTTAGTCAACAAGAGCTATCTAAGCTGGTAGATCCTATGATGCTTTCATTCATGAGTGAATCAAGGCAGATTCAGAATCACCGTTTGAAAGAGTTGCGTTTTGCGCTTCAATATCCGACCGTACAGGATTGCCTAAAAACTATTTCCAAGTGTCCTTAAGGCCTACGCAAAGATTAAATACTGGGCGTGCAGCCGAATGGTCAACGCGGTCCGCGACAAAATAGCCATGACGTTCAAATTGAAAGCGCTGTTCAGGAGCTACCTGACTCAAGCTGGGCTCAACGAAAGCAGCCAACACTTTTTTAGATTGCGGATTGATCGCGTCTAAGAAATTCTTATCCCCACTATCTGGATGAGGATCCGTGAATAGGCGATCATAGACACGAACTTCAGCAGCAATCGCGTGTTTGGCGCTGATCCAATGAAGGTTGCCCTTGACCTTGTAATTGTTTGAGTCAGGCGTGCCACTTTTGCTATCTGCAAAATACTTGGCATGAACAGCTGTTACTTGGCCATTCGCATCTTGATCAAACCCGGTGCATTCAATCACAAAGCCATGCCTTAAGCGCACTCGACTGCCTGCCTCGCCGTTGATGGGCGGATACAAGCGGAAGAAGCCTTTGACGGGTTCTTTCATAAAATCATCGGCTTCAATCCAAAGTTCTTTAGTTAAGTTGAATTCACGACGACCCCAGTCCTCATGGTGCGGGTGTTTAGGGGCTGAGCAGGGCTCTTCAGCTAATTCATCAAAATTATCAATAATCAACTTTAAGGGCTGAAGTACAGCAAAAGCTCGCTCGGCTTTTTCTTCTAGATCGTCACGCAAGGCTTGTTCGAGAACTGACATATCAATCCAGCTATCAGCTTTGGAAACCCCAATACGCTCACAAAATAAGCGAATGCTCTCAGGTGTAAAGCCTCGACGTCGAATGCCGACGATGGTGGGCATGCGCGGATCGTCCCAGCCGTCAACGCGCTTTTCTTCAACCAGTTGCAGCAACTTTCGTTTGCTGGTGATGGCGTAAGTCAAATTCAAGCGAGCAAATTCGTACTGCTTAGGCAATGGATCTTTAAAGACGCCAATCTCTTTGAGGGCTTCCAATACCCAATCGTAAAGAGGACGATTATTTTCAAACTCTAAGGTACAGATTGAATGAGTGATGTTTTCCAATGCATCAGAAATGCAGTGAGTAAAGTCGTATAAGGGGTAGATACACCATTTGTCACCAGTACGATGGTGGTGTGCATGACGAATTCGATAAACCACGGGGTCACGCAGCACAATGTTAGGGTGACTCATGTCAATCTTCAATCTCAAAACATGAGCGCCATCAGGGTGATGCCCCGCCTTCATTTCTCTGAATAGTTTTAAGTTCTCTTCAACACTTCTATTTCTAAAAGGACTATTGATACCCAATTGTGTGAAATTGCCACGATTCTTGTGAATATCATCCGCTGATTGACTGTCTACATAAGCCTTACCCGCTTCAATCAATTTCTCGGCAAACGCATACAGTTGATCAAAGTAATCGCTGGCGTAATGTTGATGTTCAACCCCGTTTTGAATCCAATCAAAACCCAACCACCGCACAGCATCAATGATGCTATCAACATATTCGGTTTCTTCTTTGCTAGGGTTGGTGTCATCAAAGCGCATATGACAACGGGCGCCATGAGGGGCGCTGGCATAGTCTCTGGCTAGACCAAAATTCAAGCAAATACTTTTGGCGTGACCGATGTGAAGATAGCCGTTGGGCTCAGGTGGGAAGCGCGTAATCACGCTTGGCAGGGCTTGCCCTGTCGCATCTATGCGGTTTGCATGTTTGCCACTGGCAAGGTCTGCATCAATAATTTGACGCAAAAAATTCGAGACCTCAGGGGTCTCGAATTTAGAAGGAGGTGGGTTCTTCTTTTCAGACATACCCACATTGTAAATTTATTCTTCGACGAAGGCCTCTTCTCGGGTTTTTTTCACAGCTGGA
>JALRCP010000202.1 GCA_023257325.1 Polynucleobacter sp.
TATTTACACTCTGGAGAGCGGCATTTAATTGCCCACCGAAGGGGCTAAGAGATTGCAAAGGGTTTGCAATCTTCAATCTCTCAGGTAACAGGACAGGGGGGCATCAATTCCTTTAAGGAGTTTGGATGTCCGTCGCCCCTACGCAACTTAAGCGCACAATTCTCTTTGAAACCCATCAATTGGCTGGCGCCAAATTAGTTGATTTTGGCGGTTGGGAAATGCCTGTTAACTACGGCTCTCAAATTGAAGAGCACATTGCAACCAGAACTAACTGCGGTATTTTCGACGTTTGTCACATGGCTGCAGTTGATGTGCTTGGGGCAGATGCCAAGCCTTTTTTAGAAAAGGTCTTGGCCAACGATGTCAATAAATTAAAAACCAATGGCCAAGCTCTGTATAGCTGCCTGCTCAATCATGATGCAGGTGTGATTGATGATCTGATTGTTTATCGCCTAGATCCAAACTACCGTTTGGTGATTAATGCTGCCACCGCTCACACAGATTTAGAGTGGCTCAAGCAAGAGGCAAAAGCGTTTTCCAATGTTCAATTAATCCCCAGAAGACCTGATCTTTTGAACAGCCAAAACCCTCAGGGAATGATTGCTGTTCAAGGGCCAAAAGCTCTTGGGCTCATTGCATTGGCCATTCCAAGTCTTGCAACAGCTGCGACAGAACTAAAAGTTTTTCATGCTCGCTGCGTAGAGACTCCGTTTGGCGAAATTATGATTGCGCGCACAGGTTATACAGGTGAGGATGGCGCAGAATTATTAGTTCCCATTGCTCAAACAGCCGCCATTTGGTCTGTACTAGTCGGCGCTGGCGCACAACCGGCGGGCTTAGGTGCTAGAGACACACTGCGACTTGAAGCAGGCATGAACTTGTATGGTCAAGACATGAACGATCAAACCAATCCTTTAGATGCAGGTCTAGGCTGGACGATCGATCGTAGTTCAAATCGACCCTTTAATGGTCGACAAGCCCTTGAAAACAGAAATCAACAGTTTGTTTTTTTAGGTTTGATTTTGCAAGACAAAGGGGTTTTAAGATCCCATCAAATAGTTAAATCTTCTGAAGGGGAGGGTGAAATTACCAGTGGCACATTTAGCCCATCACTTCAAAAATCTATTGCCTTGGCCAAATTGCCGCTTCAAACAAAAGTGGGCGATCTGGTCAAAGTTGTCATTCGTGACAAAGAATTAAATGCAGTTGTTGTCAAACCCCCTTTTGTACGCCATGGTAAAGCCTTGGTTTAATTATTGGAGAACCTTATGAATATTCCTCAAGACCTACGTTACACAGAATCACATGAATGGATTAGAAAAGAAGCCGATGGCTCAATTACAGTTGGCATTACAGATCACGCACAAGAGGCTTTGGGCGACATCGTTTTTTTAGAACTTCCTCAAGTGGGCAAAAACTTTAACGCAGGCGATGCTTGCGCAGTGGTTGAATCTGTCAAAGCTGCGAGTGACATTTACGCCCCTTTAAGTGGTGAGGTGATTGCTAATAATGATGCTGCTGTGAGCGCCCCTGAATCTGTTAACTCAGACGCGTATGGATCATGGTTGTTCAAAATGAAACCAACAGATATTTCTAAATTAGATGCATTGCTAACAGCTGATGCTTACGCAAAAAACATTGGTGCTTAACAATGAAAAGCTCTTTGACCTCTCTTGAAAACCATGATGCCTTTTTAAGTCGTCACATTGGACCCTCTCCAGCAGATGAGTTATCCATGTTGCAGTTTCTTGGCTTTAACAAGCGTGAAGATTTAATTAATGCCGTAGTTCCAAGCAACATCAGAAGTAAAGACAAGCTGCCACTTGGCGACTACTCTCTTGCCAAAGGGGAGAGTGAGGCGCTCAATTTATTAGCCAGCATTGCTAATAAAAATAAAGTCTTTAAGAGCTTTATTGGTCAAGGCTATTTCAACAACATCACCCCGGGTGTGATCCAAAGAAATATTTTAGAAAACCCGGCGTGGTACACCGCATACACACCTTATCAACCTGAAATTTCTCAGGGCCGCCTAGAGGCGATAGTTAACTTTCAACAAATGTTGATTGACCTCACGGGCATGGATATTGGCAACGCCTCTATGTTGGACGAAGGCACAGCGGCAGCCGAAGCCATGACCTTGGCTTTACGCACCTGCCAATCTAAATCAAACACCTTCTTCGTGGCCAATGATGTATTGCCACAAACGATTGCCGTGATTAAAACGAGAGCCAAACCGCTTAATATCAAAGTGCAGATTGGTTCTATTGATGAAGCGCAACAAGCAGATGCCTTTGCGGTACTTCTTCAATATCCTGGTGTTGACGGCAGTATCAGCGATCAATCTACCTATCAAAAAATTGCTGAATCAATTCATGCCAAAGGGGGCTTGCTAATTGTTGCTGCCGATTTGCTGGCATTGACTTTATTATCTCCCCCGGGAGAATGGGGCGCTGATGTGGCAGTTGGCACAGCTCAACGCTTTGGTGTTCCAGTTGGCTTTGGCGGACCTTCAGCTGGATATCTTGCAACCAAAGACGCCTTTAAGAGAAGCATGCCGGGTCGCTTGGTTGGTGTGACGATTGACGCACAAGGTCAACCTGCTTACCGACTCGCCTTACAAACTCGCGAACAACATATTCGCCGCGAAAAAGCAACTTCAAACATTTGTACTGCGCAGGTTTTGTTGGCAGTAATGGCAAGCATGTACGCCATTTACCATGGGCCTGAAGGCTTGAAAAAAATTGCTCTCAAGACACATCGTCAAACCAGCATTCTTGCCTTGGCATTAAAGAAATTGGGTTTATCTGTTGTGAATCAACATTGGTTTGACACCATTACCGTCAGAGTACCCAATGCTGCACAAATACACCAGCTTGCTCAACAACAGGGTTGTAATTTTAGAGAAGTGGATGCCGAGCACATTGGGATTTCTTTAGATGAGACAACGGGTCGTGAAGAGCTCAATTTAATTTGGAAGATTTTAGGTGGAGAGGGCTCTCTTGACATTGATGCTTTGGATAAGGAAGTGATCAATGCCATTCCAGCCTCTTTAATTCGTCAGAGTGCTTACTTAACTCATCCAACCTTCAATCGCTATCACTCTGAACATGAAATGCTTCGTTACCTGCGTAGCCTTGCAGACAAAGATTTAGCACTTGATCGCACGATGATTCCATTGGGCTCTTGCACCATGAAATTAAACGCCACCAGCGAAATGATGCCGGTGACTTGGCCAAATTTTTCACAAATTCATCCACTGGCGCCACAAGACCAATGGACTGGTTATGCAAAACTCATTGAAGACACTGAAAAAATGATGTGCGCAGCAACTGGTTATGCTGCTGTGTCTTTACAACCCAATGCCGGTTCACAGGGAGAATATGCCGGACTATTGGTTATCTCTGCTTATCATGAATCACGCGGCGAAGGTCACCGAAACATCTGTTTGATTCCTTCCTCAGCGCATGGAACGAATCCAGCATCTGCCCAAATGGCCGGCATGCAAGTGGTGGTGGTGAGCTGTGATGCAAACGGTAACGTGGATTTAGTCGACTTAAAAGCAAAAGCCGAAGAGCATTCAAAAAATCTTGCTGCCATCATGATCACTTATCCAAGCACGCACGGCGTTTTTGAAGAAGGGGTTCAAGAACTTTGCGAGATCATTCACCAGCATGGAGGTCAGGTTTACATTGACGGCGCCAACATGAATGCTTTAGTTGGAACTGCTGCGCCAGGCCATTTTGGCGGAGACGTCAGTCACCTCAATCTTCATAAAACATTCTGTATTCCCCATGGCGGTGGAGGTCCAGGTGTTGGCCCAGTTGCCGTTCGTTCTCACTTAGCACCTTTTTTACCTTGTTCTTTCACGGCGGGTACAGCCAATCGTTGGAATGACCTTGAATGGATGCGCATCAGTGCGGCACCTTTTGGATCAGCATCTATTCTTCCGATCTCATGGATGTATGTCGCGATGATGGGTTCAGATGGTTTAACCAAGGCCACTGAAACAGCCATTCTTTCAGCCAATTATGTAGCTAAAAAGTTGGCTCCTTTTTATCCAGTTTTATACAAAGGTAACCATGATTTAGTTGCCCATGAGTGTATTCTTGACTTAAGACCACTTCAAAAAGAAACTGGCATTAGCAACGAGGATGTGGCCAAGCGTTTAATGGACTTTGGCTTTCATGCGCCGACAATGAGTTTTCCGGTTCCCGGAACTCTGATGATTGAGCCCACTGAAAGTGAATCAAAGTTTGAGCTTGATCGCTTTATTGAAGCTATGGTAGCCATTGCTGAAGAAATCAAGAAGGTGGGCAATGGGGCTTATGACAAGCTTGATAACCCACTAAAAAATGCGCCACACACCGCAGAACTTGTCTTAGCCAATGAATGGAATCATTCCTACACTCGCGAAGAAGCCGCTTATCCTGTGGCAAGACTTAGAAAAAATAAGTACTGGCCACCAGTTGGTCGTGCAGATAACGTTTACGGTGATAGGAATCTATTCTGTACCTGTGTGCCAATAGCTGAATATGCTTAAGTAATTTTTTATCTAGAGTTGTATGGGGTCGCGCTCAATATACCAGCCGACCCCTTTTCTTTTGGTGGTCTGCATAGTCAGCATTTGCTGAAGAATTTCTAGAGCAACTTGTAAAGCCTGTCTACTGGTTGATTCAATTAACATTTGGGCTCTTTCTTGCCCAGCTAGACGAATCATTGTTTTAGGAACCACATCATTTAGAACAATATTCGCAGGCCAGTTCTTTACTTCAGAGGCATTTTTGGCAGCTTCTTTTAGCATATCCATGGCTGCTATTAATGTTTTGTGTTCGGAATGTATCAATGCCTGGTAGGAAAAGGGGGGGAGTCCAACTATTTTCCTCTCATCACAGATTTCAGATAAAAATCCATTCACATCATCACGCTGAAGATAACGATAGGGCGCTGCCGTTGGATACCTTGTTTGAATCACAACCCTCGAGTTAGAAGATTGGGCACTTCTGCCGGCTCTTCCAGTCACCTGCATCAATTGAGCAAAAAGTCTTTCAGCTGCTCGGTAGTCTTGAGAAAACAAGCTGGCATCAGCGTCAATCACCCCCACCAATGAGACTGATTGATAATCATGTCCTTTTGTAATCATTTGTGTACCAACTACGATATCAGCTTCTCCCTCATGAATTGCGCCAAACAACTCTTCTGCACTTCCTTTTTTTCTGGTTGTATCTGCGTCGATTCGCAAAATTTTTGCGCTTGGAAATGCTTGAGATAAATACTCTTCAACTTTTTGCGTTCCCTTTCCCATTGGGATTAAATCTGAGTTGCCACAATTGGGGCAGCTCTTGGGAATGTGCTTGATCAGCCCACAATGATGGCAACACAAAGATGGTTTTTCATCTGCAGGGCGATGCAAAACCATATGAGATGAACATTTGATGCAGTCTGACACCCAGCCACATGCCTCACAACTTAAAACCGGCGAATAGCCACGGCGATTAATAAATATCAGCGTTTGTCGGCCTAGCTCTAGATTTTTAGAGATGCCACTCAATAAATGTTGGCTGAACCCATGGGCGTTTTTAATGCCAGCTTGCTTTTCAATATTTAGATCAACGATATCAACCGTTGGCTTTAATGCATTTTTTGCGGCGCGCTGATGAAGATTTAATTTTTGATATCGACCCTCTTGAGCATTGAACCAGCTCTCTAAGCTGGGTGTCGCAGACACAAGCAAAACGGGTATTTCTATTTTTTTTGCACGCCAAACAGCCAAATCACGCGCGGAATATCTCACACCCTCTTGTTGTTTATAAGACAAGTCATGCTCTTCATCGACTACGATCGCTTTCAGATTTGGCAACGAAACCATCGCCGCCATTCGAGTTCCGAGAATAATTTGGGCCTCACCTTTGTTAGCACTTGCCCAATTATCTGCGCGGACCCTATCTGTTAGTCGGCTGTGCAACACCACCACGGATTTATCTGGAAACGCCTGTCGAATACTTTCCTCAAGCTGAGGAGTCAAATTAATTTCTGGAACCATAATCAGTACTTGTGAGTTTTCCTCTGCAAGCACTTTTGATAACCAGCGAAGATAGGTCAGCGTTTTTCCGCTTCCCGTAACTCCCTGCATTAAATAGCACCCAAATATGTTTTTATTAGATGCCGCGGTTAATTCTTTAACAGCCAGTTCTTGCTCTTCATTGAGCAGTATTTCAACTTTATATTCTTCCTGATTTTTATCTTTTCCTGGCTTTTTATTTTCTTTTTTATTCGATGAAGTCTTCTTTTCCTGGCTCAACAAATTCCATTTATCTTTTTGACGCCAATATTTTGGGACGCTGGGAACAATGACCTCTCCGACTGACTTCAGATAGTAGCTCGAGGCAAACTCAGCCATTGCAATGACATCATCTGACAAGGGAGGAGCGGGTGCAATAGCAGTGACTTTTTTTAGTTTATGAATGTCAAAGTCAGATTCTTTAATCTGATTGATCACAACCCCTACGATCTCTTTTTTGCCGAACTCTACAGAAACTATTTGCCCTCTTTGAGGTAAACGACCTAGAAATTCAGGACTCCATAAGTAATCAAATAATTTATTGACGGGGGTATCCACAGCAACCTGAACAATACATTCATTCAAGTTATTTTCTGGCAAGTTCATGTTTTACTTTAACTCTATCTTAGAGGCTGTTGCTATGAAATGATTTTTTCTGAGTATAAAAATGCTGTGGAAAACCTTGTGGATAAGTTGTTCAGTTTTCAACTTTTCCCTTTATTTCATTAGTATCAATGATTTTGACTGATTCACCACTATTTATAATATTACTATATAAATCAATGGCTTATTAAAATAAGTCTGGGTTTTAGTCTCAATTTGGCCACAAATTTTGCTGCTTATGCACCAATTCAATGGTCTGTGCATAAGTTATTACTCACATGCCGGATAGATTTAATTTCTGAGCTGTGTTGAGTGATTTAGAACTGTTTCAACCAAAGCGGTCACATGCTCAGGATTGGTGAACTGTGAAATACCATGACCTAGGTTAAAGACGTGTCCATCTAAAGGATGGAGGTCATTGGCCAAAGCTGGCGTTTGGGCCAGTTCATCTAAAATTCTTTTGACTTCTACACCAATTTGTTCGGATGAGGAGAATAATGCCAGTGGATCAAAGTTACCTTGCAAAGCCAATGGGGTTTTATTTGCAAGTAAGCGCTTACGTGATTTACCAACTGACGCTGTCCAATCTAAGCCTATGACATCTGCGCCTGAATGTGCGATGTCCTCTAACCAAATTCCACCGCCTTTGGTAAAAACCAAAATTGGTATTTGTTGGCCATCTTTTTGACGAGGCAATAAATCAATCACAGCCCTCATGCTCGCCAAAGATGTTTTTTGATACCACCCATCAGGAAGCAAACCGCCCCATGTATCAAATATCATCAAGGCTTGAGCGCCAGCATCAACCTGCGTCTTTAAATATTCAGCTACGGATTGAATATTTGCATCTAAAACCTTTTTCATTAGATCAGGCCTTTGATACAACATTTCTTTAGTATGTTTAAAGTCAGATGATCCCGAGCCCTCAATCATGTAGCAAGCAAGCGTCCAAGGGCTACCTGAAAAACCAATCAGCGGCACTCTTTGCTGACCGTTTTGAATCAATGCTCGTCTAATTTCTGAAACGGCATCAAACACATATTTCAGTTGATTAAGGTCAGCAGGGCGCAATTGATTAACGGCTTGCTCATCTCTTAATGGTCGACTAAATCTTGGCCCTTCACCCGCCTCAAAGCTGAGGCCCAATCCCATAGCATCAGGAATTGTCAAAATATCTGAAAACAGAATGGCCGCATCCAAAGGATATCGGTCCAATGGTTGCAAAGTAACTTCTGTTGCTAATTGAGGATTTTTTGCCAGCGCTAAAAAACTGCCGGCCTTGGCGCGTGTGGCATTGTATTCAGGCAAATATCGACCTGCCTGGCGCATCAACCAAATAGGCGTTCTATCGGTTGATTGCTTTAAGCATGCGCGCAGGAAGCGATCGTTAAGTAAACCCAATTATTTCTTTTGACGTAATTTTGCGATGGCCGCTAATTGGGCTGCTGCCATTGCAAACTCTGACTGAGCATGAGCAAAATCAATGTCGCTGCTACGATTTTGCATGGCTTCTTCCGCTGCTTTTTTGGCTTCAGTGGCCTTTGCCTCATCAAGGTCATGTCCGCGAATAGCTGTATCAGCAAGCACTGTTACTTTATTCGGTTGAACCTCAAGGATGCCACCAGCAACGAAAACAAACTCTTCGTCACCATCAGCTTTTTCAATGCGTACTGCACCTGGACGAATCCTGGTAATTAAGGGAG
>JALRCP010000026.1 GCA_023257325.1 Polynucleobacter sp.
CATGATGGTTTCATAACCATCGTCACGCATCGCCAAAGCCGCATGCACGCAACAGTAATCAAATTCAATACCTTGACCAATTCGGTTAGGTCCACCACCCAACACCATGATCTTTTCTTTGGTCGTTGGTTGTGACTCACACTCACCATGCTCTGCTTCGTAGCATGAGTACATATAAGCTGTATTCGTTGAGAATTCAGCCGCACACGTATCAACGCGCTTGTAAACAGGTCTTACCTTAAGAGCATGGCGCGCTTCACGAACTGCTTTGGCATCTGTTTTTAAGAGCTTGGCCAAACGACGGTCTGAGAAACCTTTTTGTTTAACATAGCGCAACTCTTGGGCTGTGAGGTCTTTGAGTTGGCGATTTTGTAATTTCTTTTCAATCTGAATTAACTCAGCAATTTGTGTCAAGAACCATGGGTCAATCGCAGTGTGAGCAAAAGCTTCTTGCTCAGTCATCCCCAAACGGAAGGCATCTCCCAAATACCAAATACGATCTGGGCCTGGCTCACGAATCTCTTGGGTAATCTCATCCAGATCCGTTGATTTTTCATCTAAGCCGTCAACACCCACTTCTAGGCCACGCAATGCTTTTTGGAAAGACTCTTGGAATGTGCGACCAATCGCCATCACCTCACCCACAGATTTCATCTGGGTGGTTAAACGCTTATCCGCCGCTGGGAATTTTTCAAATGCAAAACGCGGAATTTTGGTGACAACGTAGTCAATCGATGGCTCAAATGACGCAGGTGTTTTCCCACCCGTGATGTCATTTTGCAACTCATCCAAGGTGAAGCCAACAGCCAGTTTGGCAGCAATTTTGGCAATTGGAAAACCCGTGGCTTTTGACGCCAAGGCGGAAGAGCGTGACACACGTGGGTTCATCTCAATCACAATCATGCGACCATCCACAGGATTGATTGAGAACTGAACGTTGGATCCACCGGTATCCACACCGATTTCACGCAAAACAGCCAAAGAGGCATTGCGCAAAATTTGATATTCACGATCGGTTAGAGTTTGAGCAGGAGCCACTGTGATCGAGTCACCTGTGTGAACACCCATAGGGTCCAAGTTCTCAATTGAACAAACGATGATGCAATTGTCTTTGCGATCACGCACCACTTCCATCTCATATTCTTTCCAACCCAAGAGTGATTCTTCAATCAACAGTTCACGCGTTGGAGAAAGATCAAGACCCCGCTTACAAATTTCTTCAAACTCTTCACGGTTGTATGCAATACCACCACCTGAACCACCCATCGTGAAAGATGGGCGAATGATCACTGGGTAACCAGCACCACCGGTCTCGCTGGCAATTTGTTGCTGAACCGCATGCGCCTCTTCCAAAGAATGCGCAATGCCAGATTTAGCAGAACCCAAACCAATTTTGGTCATGGCTTCTTTAAACTTCTGACGGTCTTCAGCTTTATCAATAGCTTCAGGTGATGCACCAATGAGTTCACAACCGTATTTCTTTAAAACACCGTTTCTGTGCAAATCAAGGGCACAGTTCAATGCCGTTTGCCCACCCATGGTCGGCAGAATCGCATCGGGTTTTTCTTTGGCAATGATTCTCTCAACCACTTCCCATGTGATGGGCTCAATGTAAGTCACATCAGCCATCTCGGGATCAGTCATGATGGTCGCAGGATTACTGTTAACCAAAATCACTTTGTAACCTTCAGATCGCAAAGCTTTACAAGCTTGCGCACCTGAGTAGTCAAATTCACAGGCTTGTCCAATTACGATTGGACCCGCGCCAATAAT
>JALRCP010000072.1 GCA_023257325.1 Polynucleobacter sp.
TTTTGCTAATTTTTCTTGGCTCATTGATTTACTCGTTATCTACTTATATGTTTTTAATATGAATCACTTGGTACGGTAAGTGTTTTTGACATACTCATCAACAATCACCTGGAACTCTTCGGCAATCTTGTCACCCCGCAAAGTTTTAACTTTGACTCCATCAACAAATACTGGGGCCGCCGGCGACTCACCAGTACCCGGTAAAGAAATACCAATATTGGCATGCTTACTTTCACCTGGGCCATTCACAATACAACCCATCACAGCCACATTCATGGACTCAACCCCAGGGTGACTTTTTTTCCAAATAGGCATTTGATGACGCAAATAACTCTGTATTTGTGAGGCCAACTCTTGAAAATAGGTACTGGTGGTTCTGCCACAACCAGGACATGCAATCACCATTGGAGTGAAATGACGAAGACCCATGGTTTGCAAAATTTCTTGGGCCACAATCACTTCATTTTCCCTTGGAGCCCCAGGCTCTGGCGTGAGAGAAATACGAATGGTGTCACCAATGCCCTCTTGCAGCAACACCGATAATGCAGCCGTGGAGGCCACAATCCCTTTACTGCCCATCCCTGCCTCAGTCAAACCAAGATGGAGGGGATAGTCACAACGCTGAGCCAAATCTCGATAAACAGCGATCAAATCTTGCACCGCGCTGACTTTACAAGATAGGGTAATTTGATGACCAGGCAAGCCTAGCTCTTCAGCCCGCGAGGCTGACTGCAAAGCTGACTGAATCAAAGCTTCAGCCATCACTTCACGCAATTCTTTGGGGCTTGATAAAGCCGCATTTTGATCCAACAACTTAGCCAGCAAATCTTGATCAAGACTGCCCCAGTTGACCCCAATACGAATTGGCTTTTCATACTGACACGCCATCTCAATCATTTGGGAAAACTGAACATCACGCTTTGCGCCTTGCCCCACGTTACCCGGATTGATTCGATACTTTGATAATGCTTTTGCACAATCGGGATAATCTTTCAAAAGAGTATGACCGTTGTAATGAAAATCCCCGACCAGAGGCACAAAGATATCCATCTTATCTAACTGCTCTCGAATTGCTGGCACAGCCGCTGCCGCCGCTGGCGTATCCACTGTGATACGGACCAACTCAGATCCTGCTCGGGCCAATTCTTTGACCTGAATGGCCGTTGAAATCGCATCGGCTGTGTCAGTATTGGTCATCGATTGAACACGCACAGGCGCATCGCCCCCGACTGTCACACGATGTCCAGCCCACTCAAGGACTGATTGACGACTCTTACGACGTTGAATCATGGATGGAGCAGTACTCATGAGCGAGAAACTCCTTGAGCAAATTTCACTACTTGCATACGCTCTTTGACCTTGGTGCGATCTTTGACATCGCCTGCTAGCTGTCCACATGCTGCGGCAATGTCATCACCTCGTGTCTTGCGTACAGTCGTGATAATGCCTGCATCCATTAAGCGCTTTGCAAAGTCTTGAACTCGAGCAGCACTTGATTTTTTTAAACCTGAGTCCGGAAAAGGATTAAAAGGAATCAAATTGAGTTTGCATGGGATTTTTTTTAGTAAATCGACTAATTCTTTGGCATGCTCATCAGAATCGTTGACCCCATCTAACATGCAATATTCAAACGTTAAAAAATCTCTGGGAGCAAAGGGTAAATAACGCATACATGCCGCCATCAATTCCTTGAGAGGATACTTTTTATTGATGGGCACCAACACATCTCTGAGCGCGTCGTTGGGTGCATGCAAAGAAACGGCCAAAGCCACCGGCAAATCATTGGCCAAACGATCCATCATGGGCACCACACCCGATGTTGACAGGGTGACACGCCTTCTAGAGAGTCCATAAGCGTTATCGCTGAGCATCAAGCGCATGGCACCTACCACTGGCTCATAATTGAGCAAAGGCTCTCCCATGCCCATCATCACCACATTGGAAATCACGCGCCCTTCATGCTCATGAAGCACAGTACCATCGTAACCATCAATGCGTTTGATGGCATCTGGTTCTTTGCGAAGAGTATGTTCAGCCATCCATAGCTGACCAATAATTTCGCCCAAAGTTAAATTTCTTGAAAATCCTTGTTTGCCTGTAGAACAAAAACTGCAGTTAACGGCACAGCCTGCCTGAGAAGAAATGCACAATGTACCTCTATCGTCTTCAGGGATGTAAACCATTTCAACGGCATTGCCATCCGCGACATCTAAGAGCCATTTACGGGTTCCGTCCGATGCTTGCTGATCGCTAATAATGGGTAAAGCAGAAACACAGGCTTTTTCAGCCAGTGTGGCGCGGAAGGATTTGGCCAAATCACTCATTTGAGCGATGTCTGACTCACCGCGCTGGTGAACCCAACGCATCAACTGTTTCGCACGAAACGGTTTCTCCTGAAGGGATGCGATGTACTCGCCGAGTCCCTCCGGGTCGAAATTTAAAAGGTTGATGCGTGAGTCAATCAATGGATGTGATTAACGTGAAAAGATTTCCATGCCAGGGAAGAAAAATGCTACTTCCACTGCCGCTGTTTCAGGAGCATCTGAACCGTGAACTGCATTGGCATCAATGCTGTCGGCAAAATCAGCACGAATGGTGCCTTTGTCAGCCTTCTTAGGGTCAGTAGCGCCCATCAACTCACGGTTTTTAGCAATCGCGTTCTCGCCTTGTAAAGCTTGAATCATCACTGGACCTGAGATCATGAAATCAACCAAGTCTTTAAAGAAAGGACGCTCTTTGTGAACAGCGTAGAACTGCTCAGCTTCTTGACGTGAAAGGTGAGC
>JALRCP010000196.1 GCA_023257325.1 Polynucleobacter sp.
CCAGCGTAGTAGCTTCCATCAGAACATTCCAAGAGATATAAACACCATGACATACCTCTATGATAAAGCTAGCAATTTATTTGATCTAAATCACTTGAAATCTCAACTTTAGTGCCTACATACTAAATATTAAATATGGGAGATATCCATGCGACTAGATAAGTTAACAAGTAAATTTCAAGAGGCCTTGGGCGAAGCCCAAAGCTTGGCATTGAATGCGGATCATCAATACATTGAATCTGAGCATGTCCTTTTGGCCATGTTGCAGCAGTCAGATAGTAGCGCCAAGTCTTTAATTCAGCGTGCAGGCGGAAATGCCCAAGCTTTAGAGAAAGCTTTGCAATCTCAATTAAGCAAATTCCCTCAAGTTCAGGGGACGGGTGGCGATGTCCAGATTGGACGATCTTTAGCCGCACATTTAAATTTGACTGAAAAAGAAGCCACCAAGCGCGGTGATGAGTACATCGCGGGCGAGCTTTTTTTGTTGATCTTAACTGACGATAAGGGTGAAATTGGCAAGTCGCTCAAAGCGGCAGGGTTGACTCGTAAAACTTTAGAAGCTGCGATTGAGGCAGTGCGTGGAGGACAGTCTGTGAATAGTGCGGATGCGGAAAATCAACGTGAAGCGTTGAAAAAATATACTTTGGATTTAACTGAGCGTGCGCGCCTTGGCAAATTAGATCCTGTGATTGGACGTGATGACGAAATTCGTCGAGCCATTCAAATTTTGCAACGCCGAACAAAAAATAACCCTGTATTAATTGGTGAGCCAGGTGTTGGTAAAACAGCGATTGTGGAAGGTTTAGCTCAGCGCATCATTGATGGCGAAGTGCCTGAAACTCTAAAAAATAAAAGAGTATTGGTCTTGGATATGGCTTTGTTATTGGCTGGTGCCAAATACCGAGGGGAGTTTGAGGAGCGTTTAAAAGCTGTTTTAAATGACGTGGCCAAGGACGAAGGTCAAACCATTGTTTTCATCGATGAGATTCATACGATGGTAGGAGCTGGTAAGGCCGATGGTGCAATGGATGCTGGCAAAATGCTCAAGCCTGCTTTAGCGAGAGGGGAGTTGCATTGCATTGGCGCAACAACCTTGGATGAGTACCGCAAATACATTGAAAAAGATGCTGCCCTAGAGCGTCGCTTCCAAAAAGTGATGGTGGGAGAGCCAACCGTCGAAGACACCATTGCAATTTTAAGAGGCCTACAAGAGCGCTATGAATTGCACCATGGGGTAGAGATTACTGATCCTGCCATTGTGGCTGCGGCCGAGTTATCTCATCGTTACATCACGGACCGATTCTTACCTGATAAAGCCATTGATTTAATCGATGAGGCTGCATCACGCATTCGCATGGAGATAGATTCAAAGCCTGAGGTGATGGATAAATTAGATCGTCGTTTGATTCAATTAAAAATTGAACGAGAAGCCGTTAAAAAAGAGAAGGATGAGGCATCACAGAAGCGTTTGGCGATGATTGAAGAAGAGATCAAGCGTTTGGGCAAAGAATATGCTGATTTAGAAGAAGTCTGGAAGTCAGAAAAAGGGGCTGCTCAAGGAACTGCTTCTATCAAAGAAGAAATTGATAAGGTCAAGTCAGAAATCACAAAGCTTCAACGTGATGGCAAATTAGAAAAAGTGGCTGAGTTGCAGTATGGCAAATTACCTGAATTAGAAGGTAAATTAAAAACGGCTGCCGCTGCTGAAGCAAAAGGTTCTGCTAGCAAAAACAAATTATTGAGAACGCATGTCGGCGCTGAAGAAATTGCTGAGGTGGTTTCTCGTGCTACTGGCATACCCGTGTCGAAGATGATGCAGGGTGAGCGTGACAAATTGTTGCAAATGGAAGACTACTTGCACCGTCGCGTGGTAGGTCAAGAGGAGGCCATTGTGGCGGTGTCTGATGCGATTCGTCGTTCTCGTGCTGGTCTATCGGATGAAGGCAAGCCTTATGGATCTTTCTTATTCCTAGGGCCTACTGGAGTCGGTAAAACAGAGTTATGCAAAGCCTTGGCAGAGTTCTTATTTGACAGTGAAGAGCATCTCATTCGGGTGGACATGAGTGAGTTCATGGAAAAGCATAGTGTGGCTCGTTTAATTGGTGCGCCCCCAGGCTATGTGGGTTACGAAGAAGGCGGATATTTGACGGAGTTGGTTCGTCGTAAACCCTATAGCGTGATTTTGTTGGACGAAGTTGAAAAAGCGCATCCGGATGTCTTTAACGTCTTGCTCCAGGTTCTTGATGATGGACGCATGACTGATGGTCAGGGTCGTACGGTTGATTTTAAAAACACCGTGATTGTGATGACCAGCAATTTGGGTTCACACATGATTCAATCCATGAGTGGTCAAGCTCAGGACAAAATTAAAGAAGCTGTGATGGGGGATGTCAAAGAGCACTTCCGCCCAGAGTTTTTGAATCGCATTGATGAGCTTGTCGTATTCCATGGACTTGATCAGAAAAATATTGCAGCCATTGCAAAAATACAGTTGCAGCGTTTGACTGAGCGTTTGGCCAAGATGGATATGTTGCTAGAGGTGAGTGATGCAGCTTTGGCAAAAGTTTCTGAAGCAGGTTATGACCCTATCTTTGGAGCTAGACCCTTGAAGCGAGCTATTCAGCAGCACATTGAAAATCCAGTGGCTAAATTGATTCTTGAAGGCAAATTTGGACCTAAGGACATTGTTCCAGTGGATGTAGATAAAAACGGAAACTTTTCGTTTGATCGAGTTGTGCATTGATGGCACGATGACAATCATTAAAACTTAGGCTCTGCTCTATTTGAGAGTGGGGTCTAGGTTTTAGATGTGATCCTCGTTACTCTGGGCAAAGCATTTCAAGTCGTAGTAACATCACTCAATGACAATTCGCAAAGACGCGGAGGTCATCGGTCTCGTCAGCGTGGCCCATGGAACCTCACATTTTTACCACTTAATTCTTGCGCCATTATTCCCATGGTTGAAAGTTGAGTTCGGCTTAAGTTATGCCGAACTGGGTTTCTTAATGACCATGTTTTTCATTGTTTCAACCATCATGCAAGCAGCAGCAGGATTTTGGGTGGATCACTCAGGACCTCTAAAAGTACTATTTTTTGGTGTGGCGATGTTAGCCATCTCTGCTGTCGTATTGGCATTTTCGAACGGTTATTGGAGTTTATTGATTGGGGCTTGTTTGGCAGGTTTGGGAAATGGCGTATTTCATCCAGCGGATTACACCTTAATTAATAGGCGAGTTTCATCGGAACGTGTGGCGCATGCTTATTCCATGCATGGTGTCTCAGGTGCTTTGGGTTGGGCTATTTCGCCGGCAGTATTGGTGGCTGTCACTACTTTTTCAGGATGGCGGCATGCGTTATTGACAGCTTCTTTGATTGCCTTGGTGATGTTGAGTATTTTGTATTGGCGACGTCATATCTTGATGGGTACGCAAGCGGAAAGAGATGATGAAGAAACTGCTAGAAAAAATCAGTCCGCCTTGTCTTTTGATTTTCTAAAATTACCGATGGTGTGGATGTGTTGGGGATTTTTCTTTCTCAGTGCTTTGGCTTTGAGTGGGGTACAAAGTTTTGCCCCCACAGCCATGCAAATACTTTACGACCTTCCAATTGCTCTGACCACAACAGCATATTCTTCCTATATGTTTGCTAGTGCTGGTGGCATGTTCATCGGAGGCTTTATTGCGACTCGAGCACGTTTTCCTGAGCGTGTGATTGCCACGGGTTTTATTTT
>JALRCP010000190.1 GCA_023257325.1 Polynucleobacter sp.
GAGAAGCATCTAAGTTCATACCACGCACACCACGAGCAGTTCGACCCATCGGGCGAACATCGTTCTCATCAAAACGCACGGCTTTACCAGCGTCTGAGAACAACATCACATCATGACGCCCATCCGTAATGGCGGCACCCACCAAATGATCGCCTTCATCGAGGTCCACAGCAATGATGCCGGCCTTGCGAGGATTAGAAAAATCTGACAAGCGTGATTTCTTCACAACACCCTTGCGCGTAGCCATGAATACATACTTGTCATCTTCATAGGCTTTAATGGGCAGAATCACGGTGATTTTTTCACCTTCAACCAATGGGAAAATATTCACAATTGGTTTACCACGTGAAGCACGACCCCCTTGTGGTACTTCCCAGACTTTTAACCAATACATACGACCACGATCAGAGAAGCACAAGATGGTGTCGTGCGTATTCGCTACGAATAATGTATCAATCCAGTCTTCATCTTTGGTTGCCGTAGCTTGCTTGCCTCGTCCACCGCGTTTTTGAGCACGGTATTCAGACAAAGGTTGACTCTTCATGTAACCACCATGAGACAAGGTCACCACCAAGTCTTGCGGCGTAATCAAGTCTTCTGTAAATAGCTCGGTGGCATTCATCTCGATGCGTGAGCGGCGTCCTGTGTCATTACCCGCTTGACCAAACTCAGCTTGAACTGCTTGCAATTCTTCTTTGATGATCACTGTGATGCGCTCAGGCTTTGCCAAAATATCCAATAAGTTGGCAATTTCAAGCATCACCTCTTTGTACTCGCCCACAATCTTGTCTTGCTCTAGACCCGTTAAGCGCTGTAAGCGCATTTGAAGAATTTCTTGCGCTTGACCCTCTGATAAGCGATACAAACCATCCGCCTGCATACCTGCGGCTGGATCTAAATCTTCTGGGCGGAATGAATTACGACCACCTGGAGCATCTTTTTCAGCACGAGACAACATCTCGCGCACCACTTCAGAATCCCATGACTTCAATAGAAGTTCACGTTTGGCATCTGGAGGGGTTGGCGCTGCTTTGATAATTTTGATGAACTCATCAATATTGGCCAAAGCCACCGCCAAACCTTCCAAGACGTGACCACGATCACGAGCTTTTCTAAGTTCAAATACCGTGCGACGAGTAACCACTTCTCGGCGATGAGACAAGAAGCACTCCAACATTTGTTTCAAATTGAGCAAGCGCGGCTGGTTATCCACCAACGCCACCATGTTCATACCAAATGTGTCTTGGAGTTGAGTGAACTTATAAAGGTTGTTAAGAACTACCTCAGGAACTTCACCGCGCTTGAGTTCAATCACAACGCGCATGCCTGACTTATCGGACTCGTCACGAATATCAGAAATGCCTTCTACTTTCTTCTCGGTAATCAGCTCAGCGATGCGCTCAAGCAAAGTCTTTTTGTTGACTTGATACGGCAACTCATCAACGATGATGGCTTGTCTTGAACCACGATCCATGTCTTCAAAGTGTGTTTTTGCACGCATGACCACACGACCACGACCCGTGCGATAACCATCCTTCACTCCTTGAATGCCATAGATGATGCCGGCCGTTGGGAAGTCAGGCGCAGGGATAATTTCCATTAAGTCGTCAATGGAGCACTCTGGGTTGCTCAATAAATGCAAGCAAGCTGAGACCACTTCATCCAAGTTGTGAGGTGGGATATTGGTGGCCATACCCACCGCAATACCTGAAGAACCATTGATCAATAGATTCGGGATTTTGGCTGGAAGAATAAGAGGTTCTTTCTCACTTCCGTCATAGTTAGGCCCGAAATCCACGGTTTCTTTATCGAGATCATCTAATAGCTGATGGGCTATCTTGGCCAAACGAATCTCGGTATAACGCATCGCAGCGGCGTTATCACCGTCTACAGAACCGAAGTTACCCTGACCATCTACAAGCATGTAGCGCAAAGAGAAATCCTGCGCCATACGAACAATTGTGTCGTAAACCGCTGAATCACCGTGGGGGTGGTATTTACCGATCACGTCACCGACAATACGAGCAGACTTCTTGTAAGCCCTGTTCCAGTCGTTATTTAACTCATGCATCGCAAACAAAACGCGACGATGAACGGGTTTCAAACCATCCCTCACATCAGGCAATGCTCGACCCACAATGACGCTCATGGCATAGTCCAAATAGGACCGACGCATCTCGTCTTCTAGGGATATGGGAAGTGTCTCTTTAGCGGCGTTATTTTGTGTAATTTCCATCAGGCGATTTTATCACTCACAGACTGTTATTTATATGATTTATAGTGCTAAAATACTGGCATCCGAATTGGATGAGCCTCCACACAGATAAACAGAGGGAAAATAATGAAAAAACTACTACAACTTCTAGCCATCGCTGGTATCGCTATCAGCTCAAGCGTTTTTGCTCAGAAATCAGTTGATAACTGGGTTAACAGCACAGGCATCGTTTGGAAAAACGGTACCAACGAACTTTGCTGGCGCAATGCCAACTGGACTCCAGCAACTGCTGCTCCGGGTTGTGACGGTGCCATCGCTTCTGGCGCAGCTCCTAAAGCTGCTGCAAAAGTAACTTTGAATGCTGACGCATTGTTTGACTTTGACAAATCAGTATTGAAGCCAGCTGCTAAAGCTAGCTTGGATAGCTTGGTTGGTAAAGTGAAGAGCTTGACTCTTGAAGTGATCGTGGCTGTTGGTCACACAGACTCAATCGGTACAGATGCTTACAACCAAAAGTTGTCAATTCGTCGCGCTGAATCAGTGAAGAAATACTTGGTCAGCCAAGGTATTCCTGCTAACCGCGTTTACGTTGAAGGCAAAGGCGAATCACAGCCAGTAGCTGACAACAAGACTAAAGAAGGTCGCGCTAAGAACCGTCGCGTTGAAATCGAAGCGATTGGTACACGTGCTCAGTAATTAAGTTCTTACTTAATCATTCTTAAAAACCCGGCTTTGCCGGGTTTTTTTATGCCTACGTTTTAGCAACTTTCAGCTCACCTCTCTGGATTAATTAAATCCAGAGAGCTTTCAACAGAGTTCTGTTCAGTTGATTAGAATAGAGTCATGAATGCAGATCAAAACGAACTCGATAAATTCAGCGCCTTGGCTCACCGTTGGTGGGACCCCACCAGCGAATTCAAGCCTTTGCACGCCATTAATCCATTAAGACTCAATTGGATTAATCAACATACTGATTTAGCCGGTAAAAAGGTTTTAGATGTGGGCTGTGGGGGTGGTATTTTGGCTGAATCGATGGCCCAAGCAGGCGCCCAAACTAAAGGCATCGACTTATCCAAGAAAGCCCTTCAAGTAGCCGAACTTCACAGCCTAGAAAGTGGTGTTGCTGTTGATTATGAGTACATCAGCGCTGAGGATTTAGCCATCAGAGAAGCTGGACAATACGACGTGGTCACTTGCATGGAAATGCTAGAACACGTACCTGATCCAATGAGCATCATTCAAGCTTGCTCCACTTTGGTCAAACCAGGTGGTCATGTGTTCTTTAGCACCTTAAACAGAAATCCCAAGTCTTATTTGTTTGCCATCATTGGCGCGGAATACATTCTTCGCTTGCTCCCTAAGGGTACGCACGATTACAAAAAGTTCATCAAACCCTCTGAATTAAGTCAGTTTGTTAGAGAGGCTGATTTGGAAATGGTGGAATTGATGGGCATGACCTACAACCCCTTTACCGAGGTGTATTCATTGGGGCGTGACACAGATGTGAATTACATGATTGCCACACGCAAACAATAATCTTCCTAGCCACTGGCACTTATGTCTTCTTCTTTTTCGCCATCCTCGTCGTCTTCGCCCTCGAAAAAACCTTTATTCCAAGGTGTATTTTTTGATTTAGATGGCACACTGGCTGACACAGCGCCCGATTTAGTCGCCGCTGTGAATTTACTCAGAGTCACTAAAGGCTTGACTCCTCTACCCTACGAGGAACTTCGCCCACGCGCTTCTGCAGGCGCCAAGGGCTTAATTGGTGGCGCTTTTGGTTATGATGCATCTCATCCAGAGTATGAAGCTTTAAGAGTTCAGTTCATTGCTAATTATGAAAAAGACATTTGCGTTCACACACAATTGTTTGAGGGCATCAATGAGGTATTACGCGAGCTTGAAACTCATTGTGTACCCTGGGGCATAGTGACCAATAAGGCTGAACGCCTTACCCGACCCCTCTTAGATTTAATGAAATTGAGTGATCGCAGTCATGCCATTGTGGGCGGTGACACAACCCCCTACTCCAAACCTCATCCAGCCCCCATCCTAAAGGCCACTGAAATTTGCAAACTCGATCCCACAGCCTGCGTGTATGTCGGCGATGATCTAAGAGATGTTCAAGCAGGCAAAGCTGCTGGCATGAAAACCATTGCCACAGCCTATGGCTACTGTGGCTGCGATGAACCGATAGAAGATTGGGGCGCTGATTACATCGTCTACCACCCCTCAGAACTCAGCCAAATTATTTTTAGTCATTAACCATGACCCCAACCCAAAGTCCGAGCATTCAAGAAGCATTTTGGTTCTGGCTTAAATTGGGAGTGATTAGTTTTGGCGGTCCCGCAGGTCAGATTTCGACCATGCATGAAGAATTGGTTGAGAAAAAAAAGTGGGTCTCTGAAGAAAATTTTCTTCATGCCATGAATTACTGCATGCTGTTGCCAGGCCCTGAGGCTCAGCAATTAGCCACTTACTTAGGTTGGTTAATACATCGCACTTGGGGTGGCATCATGGCTGGGGTCTTATTTATCCTGCCATCTCTAATTTTATTTATTGGACTCTCATGGGTGTATTTGGTTTATGGCCAACAAACTTGGCTCATCAATTTATTTGAAACTCTCAAACCAGCAGTCGTGGCAATTATTTTTTATGCCGCCTATAAGATGGCTCGTAAAACCCTACGCAGCTATTTACTTGCAGCAATCTCCACGGCATCAATAATCGCTGTGACTCTATTCAATATTTCTTTCCCTTGGGTGGTGTTCTTTGCGGCCATCGTTGGCTACACCTACGGGCATTTCAAGCATCCAGCTTTAGAAATTGAGAAGAATCAAAATAAATCAATATCAATCCCAATTAACTCGAATGTCAGAGCTTTCAATTTAAAGTGGGCATTAAAAGTACTGAGCGTATTTTTATTGTTGTGGGTAATACCTATTGGGGTTTTGATGAGCACGCATGGTTGGCAACATACTTACACACAAATGTCTTGGTTCTTTACTAAAGCTGCCTTCCTAACTTTTGGTGGTGCCTACGCAGTATTGCCTTATGTCTACGAAGCGGTTGTTGAGAACTTTCAATGGTTAAGCTCCGCTCAAATACTGGATGGCCTGGCTTTAGGAGAATCAACCCCGGGACCTTTGATCATGATTGTGGCTTTTGTAGGATTTTTAGCCTCTTATCAACAAGCCTTGTTAGACAGCAGTCATCTATTCGAAGCTGGAGCCCTAGGTGCAGTCCTTGCAACATGGTTTACTTTTTTACCGTCATTTTTATTCATCTTATTAGGCGCACCCTTTATTGAGAAAACCAAAGAATTCCCCAAAATGGTACAAGCGCTTCAATTCATCACAGCCGCCGTGGTGGGTACGGTCATTCAACTAGGGCTATTTTTTGCACAGCATATTTTTTGGCCCAATGGTCTCAATCAAGAAATCTCACTTTTTGCTCTAGGCATGAGCTTCGCCTCTATTTATCTTTTAGCATTTAGACAGTGGACCATCCTGCAACTACTTGGACTGTGCTTCATTGTCGCCTGCTCTCGCTGGCTACTTTTTTAAATAATTAACTGTCTTAGGTTATTGATGAATTTGAATGGTGGGTGGACCACTGACCATCCGACCAATCTTTTTCGCTTCTAAAAAGCCAGTTTCTTGGAATGCTTTTAATACTTTGCCTTCAAATTCAGGGGAACAAGTGACCAAAAGACCCCCGCTGGTTTGAGGATCTGTCAAAATTTTTTGAATCCAAGATTCATTGAGTGAGGGCTCAGAAAATGAAACGTGATCCCCATAACTCGCCCAATTACGTTGCGATGCGCCAGTGGCAATACCCTCTTGCACCAACTTGAGTGCCTCAGGTATTACTGGAATAGCCTCAAAAGAAAGTTCAGCTCCTAATTGAGAACCACGACATACCTCCAAAAGATGCCCAGCCAGGCCAAACCCTGTGACATCGGTCAGCGCATGGACTTCTTTGTATTTTGCTAATTCAATACCCGTGACATTTAAAGCCGTGGTGTGACGAATCATGGTGTCATAAGCACTTGCACTCAACAAACCTTTTTTTAAACCTGCCGACAACACCCCTACACCCAAAGGCTTACCCAAAATAATTTGATCATCGACACGGGCACTGTGATTGGTCTTGACTTGATTGGGATGCACCAAACCAATCGCCACAAGACCATAGATTGGTTCTAACACATCAATTGAATGACCCCCCGCAATTGGAATGCCAGCTTTTTCGCAAACATCTTGACCACCCGCCATAATTTTTTGAATGACTTCAATGGGTAATTTATCTAAAGGCATCCCCACAATGGCCAAAGCCATGATTGGCTGCCCACCCATCGCGTAGATATCAGAGATGGCATTGGTTGCAGCAATTCTGCCGAAATCATAAGGGTCATCCACAATGGGCGTAAAGAAATCCGTCGTAGCAATCAGTGCTTGCTCATCATTTAAGCGATACACTGCTGCATCGTCACTTGTCTTAGTGCCCACCATTAACTCTTTGGGCATTGCTTTAAGTGGTGAATCTGCCAGTATTTTTGACAAAATTGCTGGTGAGATTTTGCAGCCACAGCCCCCACCATGGGAAAATTGAGTTAATTTAATCGTCATATGTTGTGTATCTAAATGAAGTCACCAATTAGCGCTGATGTAAGAGAATGCCACAAATTTGATGAGATCATAGATGTTCGCACGCCCGCAGAATTTGCTGAAGACCATATCCCAGGCGCCATCAACTGTCCAGTTTTAAGCAATGAAGAACGAATTATTGTCGGCACCTTATACAAACAAGCTTCTCCATTTGAAGCAAAAAAAGTAGGTGCCGCGCTCATTGCCAAAAGAATTGCAAGCTATATTGAGGAGCAATTCAAAGAGAAACCCAAAAACTGGCATCCATTAATTTACTGCTGGCGAGGTGGCAAACGCAGTGGTTCAATGACTTATATTTTGAGACAAATTGGTTGGAACGCTCAAATATTAGATGGGGGCTATAAATCTTATCGCCGTGAGGTGGTGTCTCAACTGAATACACTACCTCAGTTATTTAAGTATCAGGTGATCACAGGTCAAACAGGTAGTGCTAAAAGTCGTGTTCTTGAGCAACTGACTCAAATGGGTGCTCAGGTCTTAGATTTAGAACAACTGGCCAATCACAAGGGTTCAGTTTTAGGCAACATTCCAGACTCTCCCCAACCCAGTCAAAAAATGTTTGAATCCAAACTATTGTTGCAGTTACAAGGGTTTGATCCCGCGTCGCTTGTTTATGTGGAAGCTGAAAGTCGCAAAATTGGCAGTCTTCATGTACCCGATATTCTTCTTGAGCAAATGCGTCAAAGTCCCTGCATACGAATTGATGCAACCATTGAAGCCCGCGTTGCCTACCTTATTGAAGATTATGCCTACTTTATTCAAGATCCAGATAATCTCATTCGCACGATTGACTATCTCAAAGAATTGCATAGTAAAGAAACCTTATCCGATTGGAAGACAATGGTTCAAGCGAGACAGTGGCGTCAATTGGTGACTGAATTATTAGAAAAACATTACGATGCCTTGTATCGTCGATCCCAAAACTCTAATTACGTCAACTACGAAAAAGCTCACGTCTTTTCAACTGCAGATTTATCTGCCAAAGGAATTGAAATCTTAGCCCAACAAATTTTGATGGGTCACCATCATGCATAAAACCATTCTGCACGAAACCGACCACCCAATCATTAGTTGGGAAGAGGGTGAAGCCACCCACTCTTGTCGTTGGCGCTCTGAAAAAGGCTCACCACCTCCTAAAAAGTTAATCATTGCAGATGACACCT
>JALRCP010000194.1 GCA_023257325.1 Polynucleobacter sp.
CCCCTTTCCGTGCAAATGGGTCCTGGTATGGACATGGCTATTTTTGCGGTTCACTTGATGGGTGCTTCTTCCATCATGGGTTCAATCAACATCATTGTGACAATTCTTAATATGCGCGCTCCTGGCATGACATTGATGAAGATGCCAATGTTCTGCTGGACATGGTTGATTACTGCTTATTTGTTGATTGCTGTGATGCCTGTTTTGGCTGGCGCGATCACCATGGTTTTAACAGATCGTCATTTTGGTACCAGCTTCTTCTCAGCAGCTGGTGGTGGTGATCCTGTGATGTACCAGCATATTTTCTGGTTCTTTGGTCACCCTGAGGTTTACATCATGATTCTGCCAGCCTTTGGCATTATTAGTGAAGTGATTCCTACGTTTTCACGCAAGACTTTGTTCGGATACAGCTCAATGGTTTATGCCACAGCATCCATTGCGATTTTGTCATTCATTGTTTGGGCGCACCACATGTTTGCAACGGGTATGCCAGTAACTGGCCAGTTGTTCTTCATGTATGCAACGATGTTGATTGCTGTTCCAACGGGTGTGAAAATTTTCAACTGGGTAGCAACTATGTGGAAGGGTTCAATGACTTTTGAAACTCCTATGTTGTGGTCCATTGGCTTTATTTTCGTGTTCACTATGGGTGGTTTCACAGGCTTGATCTTGGCGATGGCACCGATTGACATCATGGTTCAAGATACCTATTACGTAGTTGCCCACTTCCACTATGTTCTAGTGGCGGGCTCATTGTTCGCATTATTTGCAGGCTTCTACTACTGGGCGCCAAAATGGACTGGTCACATGGTCAATGAGTTCCGTGGAAAAGTTCACTTCTGGGGCTCAATGATTTTCTTCAACATTACTTTCTTCCCAATGCATTTCTTGGGTCTAGCGGGTATGCCACGTCGCTATGCTGATTATCCAGTGCAATTCGCTGACTTCAATGCAATTGCATCGATTGGATCATTGGGCTTTGGCTTGATGCAGGTTTACTTCTTATTGTTCGTGGTGTTACCAACTTATCGTGGTGGTCAAAAAGCTGCTGATAAGCCATGGGATGGTGCCAAAGGTTTAGAGTGGACAGTACCATCACCTGCTCCTTTCCACACATTTGAAACGCCTCCAACTGTTAAATAAGCTGGTTGAAATTACGCATGACAACGCCAGTAACTCATAAGCAAAACCCAAGCGCGAGTAATCGTCGCTTGGGGCTTATTTTGTTGACAGTAGCGCTTGCATTTTTTGTCGGCATTGTTGTTAAGAAAATAATGTTCGGTTGATCATGGCTTTTAATATCACTCAGTACAACCGCCAAATGCTGATCAAGTTGTTAGTGATCAGCTCGGCTATGTTTGGGTTTGGGTATGCGCTCATCCCCATGTACAGAGTTTTATGTGAAGTCACTGGTATCAATGTGGTGACCAGCAAAAATGATTACGGTACACGTGCGGTTAAGGCCGTTAGCAAAAATACTCAGGTAGATGAAAGTCGTTTGATTACGGTTGAGTTTGATTCAAATACTCAAGGACCCTTTAGATTCCGTTCAGTCAAAAACTCGATGCAAGTGCACCCTGGGGAAATGATTCAGGTGGTCTATGAGGTTGTTAATACTCAGAATAGAAATGTTTCTGCTCAGGCAATACCTAGCTATGCACCAAAGCAGGCGACAGAGCATTTCACCAAATTAGAATGTTTTTGCTTTGATCAACAAACTTTAAAACCGAATGAATCGAGAGAGATGCCGGTTGTTTTTGTAATTGATCCAGCTTTACCAAAAGACGTAAAAAATATTACTTTGTCATACACATTCTTTGAGGTGGGTGCAGGCCAAAAAGTGATTACTGGCGAGCACAACAGTAAGCCTTCAAAGATTTAGTATGGAAAAGGAAAAACGCAGTTCTTTAGTGATGTTTTTAATCTCCATGAGAGCAGTTTTGTGGGGGTTTTTAGGGGTGCGTAAGAGGTCAGGTCAGGATGCCGATATGGCGTCAGTGACTTTTGTGCATATTGTGCTTGCTGGAATTTTGGGCGCAATAATTTTTATGGCAATCCTTTTAATGATTGTCAAAGCAGTTGTAACGAATTGATTTTTTAGGAGAGAGAGTATGTCTTCCAGTGTTTCAAAAGCACCTTACTACTATGTGCCGGCGCCGACTCGCCACCCAATCGTCACTAGTTTGGGTTTGATGGGTTTTGGTTTTGGCGCATCTATGTGGGTCAACGGCAGTTCTTTCGGCATGTTCTTGTGTCTTGCCGGGGTTATCTGGACGATTGCTTCACTCTACGTTTGGTTCTCTGATGCAATCAGTGAATCTGAAAGCGGAATGAACAGCGTTAACGTGGACGTTTCTTACAGATGGTCAATGGCTTGGTTCATTTTTTCTGAGATCATGTTCTTCGGCGCTTTCTTCTCTGCCTTGTTCTATGCAAGAAGTATTGCCATGCCATGGTTAGGTGATATTGATAACAAACTTTTATGGCCTGACTTTGCGGCAACTTGGCCAAATGCAGGTCCAGCTGGTTTAGTGGAAAGTTTCAAGACCATGGGTCCGTGGCCGATTCCAACTATCAACACTATTTTGTTGTTGGCATCAGGCGTTACTGTGACTTGGGCTCACCATGCGATGCGCGAAGGTCATCGTAAGCAAGTGATTCAAGGTTTAGCTGCTACAGTGGCTTTGGGCGCAATTTTCATGTGCTTCCAAGTGTATGAATATATTCATGCTTACAGCGACTTGAACTTAAAACTAAGCTCAGGCGTATATGGTTCAACATTCTTTATGTTGACTGGTTTCCACGGCTTCCACGTAACCATGGGTGCCATTATGTTGGCAGTGGTTTTAGTTAGAACCATCAAAGGTCATTTCACCCCAGAGAATCATTTCGCGTTTGAAGGTGCTGCATGGTACTGGCACTTTGTTGACGTTGTTTGGTTGGGTCTTTACGTTGTGGTGTATTGGATGTAATTTTTTCCAACCAACGAAACACAAAAACGCCGCATAAGCGGCGTTTTTTAATAGGGTGAATCAGTATTCGTTGTTTGGGAAGTAATTCTTAGATGGGGAGCAATTTATGCGGCCACCCGAATGCCGCTACTTTGAATGTAGCCCATTGAATGAGCAATCCAAATACCTACAAACAATGCAATGGACAAACCAATGCGGAACATCAAAGAGTGAACAGTTTTAGAGCTTTTGCCTTTGTCGCGCATCATGAAAAATAATGCCGATCCTAAACTGCCCAAGATTAATAAGAAAGCGATAGGGATAATCCAATTCATAGGGGTACATCGTATCATTGCTTCATGTTTAAGCGTTTAGTTTTATCTCGTCCAGTCGCAACCATTGCAGCCCTTATTGTTTGCTGGGTTGCATTGTCTTTGGGTTTTTGGCAACTGGACCGCATGCAACAAAAGATTGATTTAGCGCAAGATATTGCTCAAAAAGAAGCGGCAGCCCCTCTATTGGCGAACGCTAAAGCTTGGTCTTTAGATGAAGTGAAGCATCACCGCATGATTGCAAAAGGAACCTATTGGGCTGAAAAATCGATTTGGCTTGAAAATAGACCTCACCCTCAAGGGCGTGATCCCCAAACCGGCGTTAGCACAGGTTTTTATGTCATGACACCTCTTGTCCTGGAAAATAGCCAAATTATTTTGTGGGTTAATCGCGGTTGGGCACCAAGAGATGGTTTAAACCGAGAAAAACTTCCCGAAATTAGCACTCCCAGTGGAGTTGTACAAATTGAGGGTTTGGTATTTGAGCACCCAGCCCGAGTTATGAGCATGGGTATGAGTGGTGTTTCAGCAGAAACCCAAAAAATTCAGCAAAATCTAGACATTCAAAAGCAGTCACACATGCTTGGGATGAAGAATTTACCTTTTATCTTAAGGGAAAGTGCAAGTTCAGTTAGAGATGGTTTACAAAGAAATTGGCCATTGATGCAAACAGGTGTTGAAAAGCATCAGGGGTATGCGTTTCAGTGGTTCTCATTGGCAGTTTTAACGATAATATTTTGGTTGCTAACAGGCATATTGAGGAAATAGTTTGATAAACAAAGAGGAAGAATTAAATCCCTTGATACCAGCCTCATCTGGGCAAGGTATTGATGCAGCCACTAAACGCGGGCGCATACAGATGATTTTGCTGTTACTGGTTTGTGCTGCGCCAGTGATTGTTTCTTATTTCACGTTTTATGTGATTAAGCCCTCGGGTGGCAAGACAAATATTGGGGAGTTGGTATATCCAGTTCAGCCAGCCCCTATAGAGGCGTTAAGCCCCTCTTTGCAAGGTAAATGGACCATGCTCATTGCAAGACCAAGTGCTGAGTGCAAGGTAGGTCAAGACGCATGTGTATCTCTTCTGTATTTGATGCGCCAAGTTCGCATTGCAATGGGTCGTGAAAGTCAACGCGTTCAGTTGGTCTGGTTGGTGACTGATGATGGAGTCGTTGATTCTGAGTTAGAAAAAGCTTATGACAAAGAAGTGGCTGGTTTCACGATACTTCGACTACCCAAAGAATTAAAGCAAAGAGAGCAAATCAAGCAATGGCTTGATGCGGATGGTTCAGGATCGGCCATTCATTTACTTGACCCAAGAGCTGATCGAATGATGAGATTCAAAACAGATCAAGGTGTGCCTGACTTTAAAAAAGTATCTAAAGATTTAGAGAAGCTTTTAAAGTGGAACGCAACAGGTAAGGCCAACTAATAATGAGCTTGATAGCATGGATTCAGTTATTACTCATCGGTGCTGCGATTGGAGCGGTGTTACTCATGTTGTTGTGGTGGAAAGCCAGGCGCGTGAGTTTTCACCGCTTGGTTTTATTAACAACATTTTTTACATTTGATTTAATTCTATTTGGCGCATTCACACGATTAACAGATTCCGGTCTGGGTTGTCCTGATTGGCCGGGATGTTACGGAGTCTCCAATCCGCTGGCGGCATTGACGCAGATTCGTGAAGCAGAAAACTTGATGCCAACTGGGCCTGTTACGCTCAGCAAAGCTTGGATAGAAATGCTGCATCGTTATTTTGCGATGGGGGTTGGTTTTTTAATCATCATCATTACTGCATGGTCTTGGATTAAGAAAAGCACCATGGGTCAAAAAATAGCCATCACATCAAGTGCGATTTTGGCTTTGGTTTGTGTGCAGGGTGCCTTTGGAGCATGGACAGTCACGCTGAAGTTACAGCCATTGATTGTGACAATTCATTTGATGTTGGGCCTGAGTTTGTTGGCTGCCTTGACTTATCTTTCCAGTATGAGCGCTCAACTTGAGAATAAACAGTATTCATTCAGACAAGTATCAAACCCGCATGTCAAATTGACGACCATTGTTTTAATTATTTTGATTGCTCAGATATTTTTAGGGGGTTGGGTTAGCACCAACTACGCTGTACTTGCTTGTGATGATTTTCCGATGTGTCATGGCTCCTGGTATCCGGCTATGAATTTCTCGGAGGGATTCACTTTCTGGAGAGAATTAGGGAAAACAGCTGATGGCACAACCAATGCGACGTTGCCCAAGTCAGTCACGCCCGAAGCGCTGACGCTGGAGGAGGCGGCCCAGTTGATTGATGAACGCGCCGCCAAAGGCCCGGCCAAGGGCAAGGGGCGTGCAGCCAAAAAGCCAGCCGCCAAAAAGGCAGCGCCCAAAAAATCCTCGGCCAAGAAGGCCTAAGCGCCCAGCCAAGAACAATAGGGTTGCCTCCCCCGTTTTGGGGGAGGTGGTCCTATCCTTTAGGGGAGCAAAATATTTTTATTTTTGGTGCTCAGACGGCTTGCTTTTTTGAAAGCCTCGGAAAGTCCACGCGTCGCTGCGCCGCACAGATCGCCACGGGTCATATTCGACTCATTCTTGCAATGAATCAGGCCATTTGAGAATAAATTTCCGCTTGCTTTGCACAGCGGATAAGGCACTATGGCTTGTGGCTGACCTCGGGGGTAACCCAAGAACTTGTGGTTAACGGGTTGCCGCGGTGGTCGCCTTTCGGGGTGTGCCGGGTTCTGTAGGTTTCGGGAAAATATCCCGAATTCCGGCGTCTCAGAACATGAATACGGCTGTGTCGGGGCCTCGGCCCCAGGGTAAAAAAGAGTCGAATGTCGCTCGCTTCGGGGAGCTGGATCAGCGGAAGATTTGCCTCGATCGCGCCGCGCAGTGCTTCATCGTCGACGTTGCCCAGCACAGCGATCGCGCTTACGGGCACTTCAGCCAGCCGTCGCACGATCGACGGCAGCGTGAAGAAGACCACCGTGTGGCTTCTGCTCGTGCGCGGCGACCACGATCTCAATGAAGTCAAGGCCGGCAAGGTCGAAGGCCTCAAGGGGGGCTTCCGCTTCGCCACCGTGGCCGAGATCGAAGCCCACTTCGG
>JALRCP010000155.1 GCA_023257325.1 Polynucleobacter sp.
TGCGGGTCAAAACAATTAACTGATCCAAGACCTTTTAACCTGATGTTTAAAACAGCAATAGGACCTGTAGATGATGGAAGCTCTTATGCTTATTTAAGAAGCATAACTGCTCGACTTGTCATGCGCCAGCCAGCCGTGCGATTGGACCTGCGATTTCAGAAATCGCAGCCAAGTACAAAGGTCAGGCAGATGCCATGAATAAGCTCCACAAGAAAGTTAAAGTGGGTGGCGCGGGTGTTTGGGGCGCTATTCCAATGCCACCTCATGCGCATGTTTCAGACGGTGACATTGATGTAATGGTGAAGTGGATGCTGACTGGCAAATAAAGAGTTAACATTGCCATTGAGTTATTTGTAATTTTTGATACTTAGTTTTTTTAGAAGGAGTTCGTATGAACCTAAAACGTCGTGAAGCACTGCGATTAACAGCAGTAATCGGTTTGATGGCTGCAACAGGCCTCATTTCTCAGGCAGAGGCTGCTACTTGGAACAAGGCTGCTTTTGAAGGCAAGTCATTGGATGATGTGCTCAAGGCATTGGGTGGTTCATCAGCAGACAAGTCTGGCGCAATCACCATCAATGCTCCTGACATCGCTGAAAACGGTGCAGTGGTTCCTGTTGGCGTGACAACAACCATGGCTAAAACACAACAAATCGCTATTTTGGTCGAGAAGAACCCAAGCGCATTGGCCGCTCAGTTCATCATGGCTGCTGACACTGAGCCATTCGTGGCTTCACGTGTGAAGATGGGTCAAACATCCAACGTACACGCTTTGGTAAAAGCGGATGGCAAGTGGTTTGTGACGACTAAAGAAGTTAAGGTGACATTGGGTGGTTGCGGCGGCTAATGGCCCCCAACACACAATTCATTTGACTAAATATATTTGTATTGAAAGGAAATAAAAATGGCAGATCCAATGCGCGTACGCGCCCAAGAGGCTGGCGGAGTTGTTGACGTTAAAGTGTTGATGAAGCATGACATGGAAACAGGTCAACGCAAAGATTCATCTGGTAAGGTTATTCCAGCGCATCACATCACAACAATTACAGCGACTTGCAAAGGTAAGCAAGTGTTCCACGGTGAGTTTGGCCCAGCTGTGTCTAAAGACCCATTCTTGAACTTCAAGTTCAAAGGTGGCGCTAAGGGTGATGAGGTTAGCGTGACTTGGGTAGATAACAAGAACGACACTCGCACAGATAAAGCAAAAATTAGCTAATAAGAAAATAAGAAGCCCGTCAACTCTCAGAGATTGGCGGGTTTTCTCTATACGAGGAGTGAACCATGAAAAAAGCAATGAGCAGTGCTTTATTAGTCTCTTTAAGCTTGGTCGCTGGTGTGGCCATGGCTCAAAGTGCGACGGATGATATTGCTAAATATCGTGAAATGATCGCTGATGGCAATCCATCAGAATTGTATGAAGCCGCGGGTGAGGATATTTGGAAAAAACCCATGGGCCCCAAGAACGTATCACTTGAGAAATGTGATTTGGGTAAAGGTCCTGGTGTTGTAAAGGGTGCATCAGCAGAATTACCTCGATACTTCAAAGACACTAATAAAGTACAAGACCTAGAGTCTCGCATCATTACTTGCATGGAAAAATTACAAGGTTATGATGCTGCGGAAATTATCAAAGCGGGCTTTGAAAAAGGTAAGCGCAAAGATGTTGAAGCAGTGGTCGCGTATGTGGTGACGGCTTCAAAAGGCATGAAAATCAATGTGCCTGTCAAACATCCCAAAGAAAAAGAAATGTATGCCATGGGTGAAAAAGCGTTTTTCTTCCAAGGTGGTCCGATGGACTTCTCCTGTGCCTCATGTCACGGCGAGGATGGTAAGCGCATTCGCTTGCAAGATTTGCCGAACATTACAGAACAAAAGGGGGCTGCTTTAGGTTTTGGCTACTGGCCAGCTTATCGTGTTTCTAGCGGTAACTTTTGGACCATGCAGCGTCGTTTGAACGACTGCTATCGCCAGCAACGTTTCCCTGAGCCAATTTATGTGTCTGATGTGACCATTGCACTTTCTGTGTACATGGGTGCAAAAGCCAAAGGTGGCGTAATGAATACACCAGGATTGAAGCGCTAAGTCGCGGGGAGATAAACAATGAAAAAATTACATTTAATGATTTCTGCAGCCGTGATTGTTGCTGCTTCAACTTCAGTGATGGCGCAAAGCAAATTTGAAAAAGATCACTCGGCCAGTTTTAAGGCCAACGGCCAAGCAGGTCTTGATCGTTTGGATCGCGATGATACGCAAAAGTTTTGCTCAGAGCCTGCTGCTTTATTAGGTAAGGGTGACCCCAAAAAGCGTGAAGCGATTGAGAAGGCCAATATGGCGACCATCAAGCAACCTTCTGATGGTAAGTATCTAGGTGACTGGAAAGAGGGTGAAAAAATTGCTCAATCCGGTCGTGGTGCTACATGGACAGATAAAGCAGGCACACCGAATGGTGGTGGCTGCTACAACTGTCATCAAATTAACAAGAAAGAGATTTCTCACGGCAATATTGGCCCTTCATTGTGGAACTACGGCAAGGTTCGTGGTAACTCAGAGGCAGTGGTTCAATACACTTGGGGAAAAATCTATAACGCTAAGGCCTACAACGCTTGTAGCAACATGCCTCGCATGGGTCACTATAAGTTGTTGACCGAAGACCAAATGCGTCATGTGATGGCTTTATTGTTAGATCCTGAGTCACCTGTTAATCAGTAATTGATTGTTAGTAAGGGCCGCTATTTCAAATGAAATGGGCGGCCTTTTTATTTTTAAATAAGGTTTTTTATGTCAATGAATCGTAGAGAGTTTTTACAAGTTTTAGCGGTTGCTTCAGCGGGGGGCATGGCTTTGAATACAGATTACGCGCAAGCGCAATCAGCAGCCAATAAGTTTTATGATTTACCGCGCTTTGGTAATGTGCACTTTCTACACTTCACTGACTGTCACGCTCAGCTAAAACCGATCTATTTCCGTGAACCTGATGTGAACTTGGGCTTTGGCGCTCAGTTTGGTAAAACCCCTCACTTGGTGGGTGAGCATTTATTAAAAGCACACAACATCAAACCCAACACATTAGAAGCGCATGCTTTCACTTATCTTAATTTTGAAAAAGCAGCTGCAACTTACGGTAAGGTTGGTGGCTTTGCCCATTTAGCCACATTGGTGAAAAAGATGAAGGCTAGCCGTCCAGGTGCTTTGTTATGTGATGGTGGCGATACTTGGCAAGGTTCAGGTACAGCTTTGTGGACCAATGGCCAAGACATGGTCGATGCTTGTTTGGCTTTGGGGGTTGACATCATGACG
>JALRCP010000161.1 GCA_023257325.1 Polynucleobacter sp.
CAATTGTGATTGTTTTGTTCGGAAGTTTTGTATGCTTGATCATGATCTACATCATGCGTTGGCACAATCGCAATCAAGCAGAATATGATTCACTGCATCTCATTGGCGAACACAAGCACTAAACAAATCGAATTTGCTTGATATGTGCGTGTAGTTGAATTGATTTGATTAAATCAAAGATCGTGCCAGCAACAGATCTTGCCAAGCCTTGGCTTTGTCTTTCGGTTGCTTGAGCAAATGCTCGGGGTGATAAGTCAGCACTACTGGCCACTCTTGCTCCCCAAGTTCTAAAGAATGAACTGCCCCTCTCAGCTCGTCAAAGCTCTCATCCAGTTGTAATAGTTGCCTTGTCATTGAAGAACCCATGGCCACCACCACTTGGCCGCTGACTTTGCCTGCAAGGGCCTCTTGACTCGTTAAAACTTGCACAGAGTTGCGAGTCAACATCAATGATGCCAACATTTTGTCAAACAAAAGACTGGCGTCGCCTGATAGTTGATCAATCACAAAACTCCATATGCCAGACACATACAAATCATTTTTTTCTTGAGTAGGAGATGAATGGGCCTCTGGTGAGGTATCGGCTATTTTTGGGGATGAGGTTTGGGATTCACCCTCTTTGAGAACCCAAGTGCTAATGCCCATGGCGTTTAAATAATCAGTCTGACTCATACCTCATTATCTCTTATTCATTCACGAGTGATTTTTTCATGAGTAAGGCATCTTCTCTTTGCCCATTGGGCAAGGGGTAATAATCCTTGCGCCGCCCCACTTCATGGTAACCGATGGTCTGATACAAAGAGATGGCAGGCAAATTACTCACGCGCACCTCTAAAAAAATATCTGTGAATGATTTTGATTGGGCTGCATCCTCAATGACCCTTAGAATTTTTCTAGCCAAGCCACGCCTTTGAAAATCAGGAGCAATGGTGATATTTAGCAGTTGTAATTCTTCTAAAACCGGCATCAGGACGCAATAACCCAACAAAGGATCCCTGGCTTCATCATCAACGGCCAATTGTCTCAGTGAATAGGCCCAATATCCAGCATGCAAAGAATCTGTGAAGTTACCGATGGTCCAGGGTGACACATGAGATTGCTTTTCAATGGACATCACCTCATCCAAATCTTTTAAGGCCATCGGCAATAAACGAATATCCATCTGCTGTCTGATTACTTGGCTTGAGCTGGCTGATCCAAAGCTCTTTCAGCAATGGTTTGAGCCACTTTGTCACGCACATAAATCGGTTGCAATTCAGCGGCACTGACCTGCAACCCTTTGGCCAAAGCATCTTGACCCAAGCGAGCAATTGAACGGGCATGTGGCAAGGCCTCGGCATCCACTTTTTTTGCACGCCCTTTGAGATCGTTCATTGCTTCAGGGTAAGCCGTGATGGCATTACCGACCAAGGCGAATGGGGATGTGGGCGAATCAATCGCTTCAGGAGCAGACAAATAAACATCCCCCAAACGTTCTGGCAAACCATCGGCTTGCACTGTGTATAAAGCCCAATACACTTCACCCATTCTTGCATCCACGGCCACCAAAACGGTGTCACTTGGAGTCAAAGACAAACTTTGAATACCCTCTAAGGCCACAGCATCCAAACACACAATCGGTAAACATGGTAAGTCAGCGGCAAAAGCCATGCCTTGACCGATACCGACTCCGATTCGAATACCTGTAAATGCCCCTGGGCCAATGCCGACCGCAATGGCTTCTAGGTCTCTGAAATTGAGTTGCGCCTCGTTGAGCAAAGCCTCCACCCAATCCAAAGCATGCTGACTCGATTCAGGGCCTAAATTTTCGTGCTTGACCAATGAAAAAGGAGGTTTTCCTTCGCCTGAAGACGAATCCAAACCTCCCGGATGATTGACCAAGGCCACTGAACACCACTGTGTCGAGGTGTCGATGGCCAAGATAGTCAATTAGATTTCCTCGTACAAAGGCAAAGTCAAGAATTCTTCGAATTTCTCGCTGGTGCTCATTGTGTCAAAAATCTCAGCAGCACGATCCCAGTGACCGGTTGCACCGCTGGCCTTCACTTTAGGCAATTCTTCAGCAATCAGTTTGCGCACCAATTGCTCCGTTACTTTGGTGCCGTCTTCCAACACACCTTTAGGTGAACGAATCCACTGCCATACTTGTGAACGGCTGATCTCTGCAGTCGCAGCATCTTCCATCAAGTTATGAATCGGAACGCAACCATTACCCGCCAACCAAGCACCTAGGTAATGAATACCCACGTTGATGTTCATGCGCAGACCTGCTTCAGTGATCGGCGTCTCTGGTTGGAAATTCAACAAATCTGCAGCAGTGACATTGACTTCAGGTTTTTGTTTTTCAAATTGGTTGGGCTTGTCACCCAAAACCTTTTTGAATTCTGCCATTGCAGGCTCAACCAAACCAGGGTGAGCCACCCAACCACCATCGTAACCATCTTCAGCATCGCGCTTCTTATCGTTAATAATGCCTTGCATCGCAATGGCATTCTTTTCAGGGTCGTTCTTAATTGGAATCAAGGCACTCATACCACCCATCGCAGGGGCACCACGCTTGTGACAAGTCTTCAAGAGCAACAAGGCATAAGCACGCATGAACGGTGAAGTCATGGTCACTTTGGCACGATCAGCCAAGCAGAAGTTCTTATCCACTTTGAATTTCTTGATGCAAGAGAAAATGTAGTCCCAACGTCCGGCATTCAAACCAGCACTGTGTTCACGCAATTCGTACAAAATCTCATCCATCTCAAAAGCAGCCAAGATGGTTTCAATCAACACGGTAGCCTTAATCGTGCCACGTGGGAAACCTAATTCATCTTGCGTCATGCAGAAAATATCATTCCACAAACGTGCTTCTAAATGGCTTTCCATTTTTGGCAAATAGAAATAAGGACCTGCGCCACGAGCCAATTGCTCTTTGGCGTTGTGGAAGAAAAACAAAGCAAAGTCAAAAATACCGCCTGAAACACGCTGACCATCAACAGTCACATGCTTTTCATCCAAGTGCCAACCACGTGGGCGAACTTGTAACGTGGCAATCTTGTCATTCAATTTATAGCTTTTGCCGTTTTGCTCAAGGCTCAATTCGCGGCGAACCGCTTTTTTCATATTGATTTGACCTTGAATCTGATTCGTCCAGCTAGGGCTGTTTGAATCTTCGAAGTCAGTCATGTAAGAGTCAGCGCCTGAGTTGAAGGCATTGATCACCATCTTGGCTTCTACTGGGCCTGTGATTTCAACACGGCGACATTGCAATGCTGCAGGAATTGGAGCCACTTTCCAATCACCCTCA
>JALRCP010000012.1 GCA_023257325.1 Polynucleobacter sp.
ATTACAAACCAAATATTTATCACCCGGGAATTGACGTGGCATGAAACTCCACTTCAAACCGGTTGTGAATCCTGCACCGCCCCGCCCACGCAAACCTGAAGCTTTCACTTCTGCAATCACTGCCTCAGGCGTGATGCCTTCAGTCAAAATTCTCTTGAGCTGCGCATAGCCACCACGAGCCACATAATCTTTTAAACGCCAGTTGTCGCCATTCAGACCCGCAAGGATCAAAGGCTGGATGTGACGAGTATGCAAACTGGTCATACCTTGCCTCCTTGAGCCTTGGCTTTGAGATCCTCAATCAAAGCATCTAGCTTTTCATTGCTCATAAAACTGCACATGGTTTTATTGTTCACAATCGCTACCGGGGCATCGCCACAAGCTCCCATGCACTCACCTTCTTTGAGAGTGAAAGTACCGCAAGGTGTGGTTTCGTTGTAATCAATGCCCAATTTTTTCTTCAGATATTCACCTGCACGCGCACCCCCCGATAACTCACACGGCAAGTTGGTGCACACCGCCAATTTGAATCGGCCCACTGGCTTGGTGTCATACATGTTGTAGAAAGTGGCCACTTCTTGAACTGCAATGGGAGGCATGTCCAAAATGGCTGCTACCTCTTCAATAGATTCAGGAGTGACCCATCCATATTGATCTTGAGCCACCACAAGAGCTGCCATGACTGCTGATTGTTTTTGATCAGCTGGGTATTTAGCAACGTTGCGATTGATTTCAGCGCGGGCTTCTGGGGACAACATGAGCTATTTAATCCTCTTTGATCCTGTTAGCGGTCAATCTCGCCGAACACAATGTCCTGCGTACCAATAATCGTGACGGCATCTGCCAACATGTGGCCTTTTGCCATTTCATCCAAAGCTGACAAATGCACAAAACCGGGTGCACGAATCTTCAAGCGGTAAGGTTTGTTCGCGCCATCAGAAATGGCATAAATACCAAACTCACCTTTTGGATGCTCAACAGCAGCATAAGCTTCGCCTGTTGGCACATGAATACCTTCAGTGAACAGTTTGAAGTGATGAATCAATTCTTCCATGTTGGACTTCATGTCCACACGTTTGGGGCTAGCCACTTTGTGGTTATCACTGATCACCGGACCTGGGTTGGCGCGTAACCAATTGACGCACTGCTTGATGATGCGATTGGATTGACGCATTTCCTCTACGCGCACCAAATAGCGATCGTAAGAGTCACCGTTCACACCCACCGGAATATCAAAATCTAATTGGCTATAAACCTCATAGGGTTGCTTTTTACGCAAATCCCACTCAATGCCTGAACCACGTAACATGGCACCCGTAAATCCAAGCTGTAAAGCACGCTCTGGAGAGACTACGCCAATACCCACCAAACGTTGCTTCCAAATACGATTGTCAGTTAACAAGGTCTCGTATTCATCAACATAGGCAGGGAAACGGTTGGTGAAATCCTCAATGAAATCCAATAAAGAACCCTGACGATTTTCATTGAGTTTTTTAACGGCTTTTTCACCACGAATCTTATTGGCTAAATACTGCGGCATGGTGTCCGGTAAATCACGATAAACACCACCTGGACGATAGTAAGCCGCATGCATGCGAGCGCCAGAAACAGCCTCATACATGTCAAATAGATCCTCACGTTCACGGAAGGCATACAAGAAAACAGCCATCGCACCCACGTCCAAACCATGACAGCCAATCCATAACAAGTGATTGAGCAAACGAGTAATCTCGTCATACATCACACGAATGTATTGAGCGCGCTCAGGAACTTCAATTTGTAGCAACTTTTCAATGGCCATGACATAGGCATGTTCGTTGGCCATCATGGACACATAATCTAAGCGATCCATGTATGGAACGTTTTGAACCCAAGTACGAGTTTCTGCCAACTTTTCAGTCGCACGATGCAACAAACCAATGTGCGGATCAGAACGTTGGATGACCTCACCGTCTAACTCCAAGACCAAACGAAGAACGCCGTGGGCCGCAGGATGCTGAGGACCAAAGTTCAGGGTGTAATTTTTAATATCTGCCATGATTAAGACCCGTAGCTTTCTTCACGAATCACTCTTGGAGTTACTTCGCGAGGATCAATCGTGACGGGTTGGTAAATAACGCGTTTTTGCTCTGGGTCGTAACGCATTTCAACGTTACCTGACACAGGGAAATCTTTACGGAATGGGTGGCCAATAAAGCCATAGTCAGTCAAGATGCGACGCAAGTCGTCATGACCTTCAAATAGGATGCCGTACAAGTCAAACGCTTCGCGCTCAAACCAGTTAGCAGAACTCCAAATGGGCGTTACTGAAGCCACAAGCGGAAAGCTATCGTCTGGAGCAAATACGCGCAAACGCAAACGCCAGTTATGCTTCACAGACAACAAATGACTCACGGCCGCAAAACGTGGACCTTCCCAAGTTGCATTGTCATATTCGCTGTAGTCAACACCACACAAGTCAATCAATTGATCAAAGCCCAAAGTAGGCTCATCACGCAATGTGGTTGCAACATCCAAATAATCTTCTGAACGAACAACAAGTGTTAATTCACCAAGAGCCTCGTGCAAACGAGATACTTTTTTACCTAGAACTTTTTCTAAACGCTCTTTAAGCACAGTTAGCATGTCTGACATATCAAGCCTTTCTCGCTATCGTGCTGGTACGCTTGATCTTGGCTTGCAATTGAATGATGCCGTACATCAAAGCTTCAGCGGTTGGAGGGCAACC